>CAMLUB010000051.1 GCA_946486515.1 uncultured Clostridium sp. | reverse complement strand
CCCTTTATAGTTTTTGCTTTAGAATTTCTAAAATGACTCTGGTCGCATTCGAATTCTTAAAAAAATATAACATAACATCCCTGGAAGGTTGGTTAAGTCTGAACTGTAACAAATGGAAAACAAAAAATGTGTAAAAAACTTGACAAAATAAAAATATCGTATTAAAATAGTTAGGTCACGAACTAAAAGAGGTGTGAATATGGAAAAACATGAAATTGGAAAATACATTCAAATTGTATCAAGACAATTAAAAAGAAATATGGATGAAACATTAAGCAAATATAATGTCACAGGTGTACAATCTATGGTCATAGGATATATTTATAAAAAATCAAAAAAAGGAGAAGTATTTGCAAAAGACATTGAAGAAGAATTTGAAATGAGAAAGGCAACAGTTGCTGGAATTATTCAATTAATGGAATCAAATGGATTCATTGAAAGAAAAGCAAAAGAAGGTGACTGTCGATTAAAAAGCATTGTATTAACTTCAAAAGCATTGGAGATTCAAGCAATTGTGAAAAAACAAGTAAACATAGCAGAAAAAAATATTGTAAATGAAATGACCAAAGAAGAACAAAAACAATTTCTAACATTATTAAAAAAAGCTTCAATTAATTTAGAAGTAACAAAGAAAAAAGATACGAAATGAAAAAACACTAATTCACAAATGAAAAATGTGAAGAAATCATAATAGGAAAAGCAATAAAACCTATTAAAAATAATAAAGGAAGGAGATAGAAATGTTAAAAAAATTAGCAAGTTATATTAAAGAATATAAAAGAGACACCATATTAACACCTATTTTTGTTGTTTTAGAAGTGGTTATGGAGGTAATTATACCTTTATTAATGGCTAAAATTATAGATGTGGGAATTCAAAATGGCGATGTACGCTATATATTAGAAATGGGAGCTTTATTAATTGTTTCAGCCATATTATCTTTAACATTCGGAATGCTATCAGGAAGATTTGCAGCAAAAGCTTCAGCGGGGTATGCAAAAAACTTGAGAAAAGCAATGTTTCATAAAGTGCAAGATTATTCTTTTGAAAATATAGATAAATTTTCAACCTCAAGTTTAGTAACACGTATGACAACAGATGTTACCAATGTGCAAATGGCTTTCCAAATGATTATCAGAATTTTGGTTAGAGGACCAATCATGATGATATTTGCTTTATTAATGGTTATGTCTATCAGTTTGAAATTATCAGCTGTGTTTTTTGTAGCCATACCAGTTTTAGGTGTTATCCTATTCTACATAGCAATAAAAGCACATCCTAACTTTGAAAGAGTATTTAAAAAATATGATAAATTGAACAGAGTGGTTCAAGAAAATGTATCTGCTATTCGAGTGGTAAAAGCATATGTTAGAGAATCTTTCGAAGAAAAGAAATTTAAAGAAGTTAATGATGAAGTGTATGAGAACTTCAAAAAAGCAGAAAAAATTGTTGCTTTTAACGGACCAGTTATGCAACTTACCATTTATACATGTATTTTATTAATTTCATGGATTGGTACACAATTAATAGTTGGTGGAGAAATGGCAACAGGACAATTATCAAGTATTATTACATATGCATGGCAAATCCTTGCAAGTTTGATGATGTTGTCAATGGTATTTGTTATGATTATTATGGCACAATCATCAGCAGAAAGAATTATTGAAGTAGTTGATGAAGAACCAACTATAAAAGATAAAGAAAATCCAGTAACAGAAGTAAAAGATGGATCTATTAAATTTGAAAATGTTAGTTTCCAATATAGTGATGAGCAAGAAGATGATAAATTTGCACTGGAAAATATTAATTTAGATATTAAAGCAGGAGAAACCATAGGAATTATTGGTGGAACCGGAAGTTCAAAATCAACACTTGTACAATTAATTCCAAGATTATATGATGTCACAAAAGGAAGTATTAAAGTAGGTGGCATTGATGTAAAAGACTATGAAATACATAGCCTAAGAGATGCCGTAGCG
The DNA here is from genome assembly GCA_946486515.1 of uncultured Clostridium sp. Taxonomy (GTDB): domain Bacteria; phylum Bacillota; class Clostridia; order TANB77; family CAG-508; genus CAG-269. The sequence goes on along the minus strand of CAMLUB010000051.1, from coordinate 6,186 downwards.
ATGGTACTACAAAAAAATGTCTTATTTTCTGGAACCATTGCAGAAAACTTAAGATGGGGAAATAAAGAAGCAGATCAAGAAGAATTAGAAGAAGTTTGTAAATTAGCACAAGCAGATGGATTTATTAAAGAATTCCCAAGCAAATATGAAACCGTACTAGACCAAGGTGGTACAAATGTTTCAGGAGGACAAAAACAAAGAATTTGTATTGCAAGAGCTATGTTAAAGAAACCAAAAATATTAATTCTAGATGATTCAACAAGTGCTGTTGATACCAAAACAGATGCATTAATTCGAAAAGCATTTAGAGAAGAAATACCAAATACAACGAAAATCATTATTGCACAAAGAGTTTCTTCAGTAGAAGATGCAGATAAAATCATTGTTTTAAATGAAGGAAAGATAGATGGAATTGGAACATCTGAAGAATTATTAAAAACAAATGCAATTTATAGAGAAGTATATGAATCACAGATGAAAGGAGGAGACGAAGATGGAGAAAGTGAAGGGCAAGAAAAGAAAGACAATTAAAAGATTATTAACATATGTAACTGAAAATTATAAATTACAACTAGCAGTCGTTTTAGTCAGTATCATTATTAGTGCTTTAGTAGGTGTACTTGGTACACAATTTATCAAATACTTAATTGATGATTTTATCACACCACTTTTAGGAAGTCAGTCTCCAGATTATTCAAGACTATTAAATGTGATTATGGTTATGGTAGTTATCTATTTAGTAGGTGTGGTTTGTACATTTACATATAACCGATTGATGGTAAATATATCACAAGGTGTTTTAAACAAAATTCGTACACAAATGTTTAATCATATGCAAAAATTACCAATCAGATATTTTGATAGCAGAACACATGGAGAAATTATGAGTACATATACAAATGACGTAGATACTTTAAGACAAATGTTAAGTCAAAGTATTCCGCAAGTATTTTCATCAGTTGTTACAATGATAGCCGTATTAGCGGCAATGCTTGCAACCAATATATATTTAACACTTGTTGTATTAGCAATGGTAGTTTTAATGATATTTGTATCAAGATATTTAGGAGGAAACAGTTCAAGATTTTTCGTTAAACAACAAGAAGATATCGGAAAAGTTAACGGATATATTGAAGAAATGATGGAAGGGCAAAAAGTTGTCAAAGTATTTAATTATGAGGAAGACTCAAAAGCTAGATTTGATGATTTAAATGAACAATTATGTGATAGTATGACAAAGGCCAATATGTATGCCAATATCTTAATGCCATGTATCATGAATATAGGAAATTTAGGCTATGTATTAGTGGCGGTTATTGGTGGTATCTTATCTGTTAATGGAATTTTAACAATCGGAAGTATTGCAGCCTTTTTACAATATGTAAAAGCATTTACAAACCCATTAGGTCAAGTATCACAACAAATGAACTCTATCATTATGGCATTAGCAGGAGCAGAAAGAATTTTTGATTTAATTGACCAAGACGAAGAAGTAGATGAAGGATATGTCACATTAGTCAATGCCAAAATGGAAAATGGAAAAATTGTGGAATCAGAAGAAAGAACAGGAATGTGGGCATGGAAACATCCTCATAAAGACGGAAGAATTACCTATACAAGACTTCGTGGTCAAGTAGAATTCGAAAATGTACAATTTGGATATGAACCTAAAAAACGAATCTTGCATGATATAACATTAACAGCAAAAGAAGGACAAAAAGTATCATTTGTTGGAGCAACAGGAGCAGGAAAAACAACCATTACAAACTTAATCAACAGATTTTATGATATTCAAGATGGAAAGATACGTTATGACAGAATTAACATTCAAAAAATCAAGAAAGATGACTTAAGAAGATCTTTAGGAATGGTGCTTCAAGACACCAGCTTATTTACAGGAACTATCAGAGACAACATTCGTTATGGGAAATTAAATGCAACAGACGAAGAAGTTGAAGCAGCAGCAAAACTATCCAATGCAGATAAATTTATAAAACATTTACCACATGGATATGACACAGTTATCAGTGGTAATGGAGAAGGGTTATCTCAAGGACAAAGACAACTATTATCTATTGCAAGAGCAGCATTAAATAATCCACCAGTATTAATCTTAGATGAAGCCACATCAAGTATTGATACAAGAACCGAAAAAATAGTTCAAGAAGGAATGGATAAATTAATGAAAGGAAGAACGGTATTTGTTATTGCACATAGACTTTCTACAATTAAAAACTCTGATTTAATCATGGTGTTAGACCATGGAAGAATTATAGAAAGAGGAAATCATAATGAGTTAATTGCACAAAAAGGAACCTATTATGGATTATATACAGGTGCCATTGAAATAGATTAATGTCCTTTTAGGGACGTTTCTGTTTGGGACATTTTTTAAAATTGAAATACAATGATAAGTAAATAATCAAATTTGTATAAAAATATGAAATGTGCTCAAATAAAATTTTGATTCTTCCTGTATAGGAATTTCTATGAAACTTTTTAGTTGTGAACCACAAAGTGAAAATAAAATTTAATATTTTAATTTCAAAAGGAAGTCATGTATTGTACATGGCTTTTTTCTTAGATAAGAAACTTTAAGTTACTTAGGTTCAACGAGAAAATAAACATAACATCCCTGGAAGGTTGGTTAGGTCTGACGGTATCGTTGGTGTCTCACACCTACCTTAAGATGATTCCATCTGAACTGCAACGTTGGTGTTACAATTTTTTAAAATTTTTTTGTAAAAAACTATACAAAAAAAAATTATTGTGATAAAATTTCAAAGGAAAAGTTGTAATTTCTGTAAAAATTGGAAATTATGAAAAAGATAGAAATAAAAGGAGGAAAACTAATGAAAACAAAAGTAGTAGGAAAAGTATTAATAATACTAGTAGTATTAATTTTAATTGCAGGAGGAGCTTTTGCTTATGTGTATTTTGGAACAGATTTGTTAAAATCAAATGAAGAATTATTTTTCAAATATTTAAGTCAATTTGGAAGTGAGAGAAATGGATTTTTTGAAAGTAGTGTGAAAGAATACACAAACAGAAAATTTGAAGGAAAATATCAAGATTCTGGAGAATTTTCAATGGATGTAAATATTAGTGGTATGGATTCTGACATAGTAGACACATTAAAAAATTTTAAAATAACATATGAAGGAAAAATCGACAATACAGAAAGAAAAAATGAACAAAATATTACATTAAATTATTCTGATGATGTTAAATTTCCTTTCAGATACAAATATGCAAATGAAACAGTAGGTTTACAAGCAGATGATGTAACAGATAAATATATTGCAATAGAAAATAAAAATTTAAAAGATTTGGCGAAGAAATTTAACATAGAGGATACTGACAAAATTCCAGATTCTATTGATTTATTTGAAAACATTAGAAATAATGAATTTATGAAATTATCTGATGAAGAAAAAAAACAACTTTCTGAAACATATACACCAATATTATTAGATAACTTAGAAGGAAAAGAGTTTACAAAAAATGAAGAAGACGGCGGAGCAAGTTATTCAGTTGATATTACTTATGAAGAAGCACAAAAAATAATGGAAGATGCATTAAAAGCGTTAAAAGATGATTCTATTTTAATGCCAAAATTAGAAGAAGCGTTGAAAGACATTTTAGCTATAGTAAATGAAAATTCAAGAGAAGAAATAAAAATTGAAGATATTATTCAAGAAATGATTGATGAATTAGAAGATACAGAAGCAGAAGAAGGAGAATTTACCATAACAGTTTCTCAAAGAGAAAGAAAATTATCATCAATCAAGTTAGAGGCAGAAGTAGATTCAGCAAAAGTGGAAGTTAATATGGCAAAAACAAAAGAATCAGACAATTTAAAATATGATATAGAATTAAAAATATCAAATTCTGAAGACGAACAAGAAATGCGATTTTTTGTAACTTCAAGTTTCCAAGGGCTAGATAAAATGGAAACAGTAAATGAAAATTATGAATATGGAATTACAGGAAACATAGAAGGCGAAGAAATGAAAATGGTATATAATCTAAAATGTACGGATACATTTGATGATGGAATTACTATAGAAGATTTTAAAGAAGATGAAGTTCAAGTTTTAAATGATTATGATTTAGATGAGATAGGGGAAATCCTTATGGATGCAGGACAAAAAATTTACGAAATAAATGAAAAACAAATGGATGAAATTGGCTTTACTGAATATGGAAATCCAATTATGTTTGCATCACCAATCCTATCAACAGGAATGTTGGTATATCAACAAGCACAATCAAAGAGTAGTTATGGATATAATACTTATGATGATGATAGATACAGTAATAGCTATGATGATAGTGATGACAATAATAGTGATGGAAATGATAGAAATAGTGGTAATTTTTCTGATTATAGTAATGAATTAAGTGAAGTTGAGAAAAGTACATTTAATGCAAAATTTGAACAATACGAAGGAACCCAAAGAGGAACAGCTGTAAGAGCATTGGTACAACAGGTATTAGCTAATAATTTATCACAAGATAGTTATGATAGAAAAGTAGAAATTACTGGAGATGTAGAAATGGGTAAAAATGATACACAAGCTCCAACTACGGGCATAAAATCTGGTTCAACATATCAAGTAGAATTAACATATCACGATGGACTTGTTAGTGAAATTATGATAACAGAAAAATAACAATTAAGATGTATTTGCAAAATAGTTACAATTGATAAAATGAACTGTAACAAAAAGAAAAGCAAATACATCTTTTTTGATAATAATAGTGAAATATAAAATAAAAGATGATATAATAATGGCAGAAAAAAGAAAATAAGGAGAGAATAATTATGAATAATATGACAATTTCGAAAGACATTATTTATATTGGAGCAAGTGATAAAAACATTAAAATATTTGAAAGTCAATATGTACTAGAAAATGGAATGAGTTATAATTCTTACTTAATAAAAGATGAAAAAAATGTGGTATTAGATACTATTGATGAAAAATTAACAGACACTTGGTTAGAGAATTTAGAAAAGGCATTAGATGGAGAAAAACCAGATTATTTAATTGTTTCACATATGGAACCAGATCATGCATATAATATAGGAAAATTAGCGAAAAAATATCCAGAAATGAAAATTGTTGGAAATCAACTTACCTTTAACATGCTTGCCAATTTCTTTAAAGAAATTGATTTTTCTAAAAGAAAATTTGTTGTTATGGAAGGTGATGTGCTAGATATTGGAAAACATAAATTACAATTTTTTATGGCACCAATGGTACATTGGCCTGAAGTTATGGTAACTTATGAACAAACAGAAAAAATCCTATTTTCAGCAGATGGCTTTGGAAAATTTGGAGCATTAGATGTGGATGAAGAATGGGATTGTGAAGCAAGAAGATATTATTTTGGCATTGTTGGAAAATATGGATTGCAAGTACAAGCCTTGTTAAAAAAAGCTGCAACTTTAGATATTCAAATAATTTGTCCTTTACATGGACCAATCTTAAAAGAAAATTTAGGATATTACATTGATAATTATAATACATGGAGTAGTTACAAACCTGAAGAAGAGGGAATATATATTGCTTGTAGTTCTATTTATGGAAATACTTTAAAAGCAGCTCAAAAATTGGAAGAGATTTTAAAAGAAAAAGGTGCAAAAAAAGTTGTATTAGCAGATTTAACAAAAAAAGATTGGGCAGAAGCAATTGCAGAAGCATTTCAATATTCTCATTTAGTTGTAGCTTCTTCTAGCTATAATGCAGGATTATTTCCACCAATGAAACAATTCTTAGATCATTTAAAAGAAAGAAGTTATCAAAATAGAACAGTAGGAATTATCGAAAATGGTTCATGGGCGCCTTCAGCAGGAAAATGTATGAAGGGAACTTTAGAAGAAATGAAAAATATCAATATGATAGAGCCAATCATCACGATAAAATCAACAATGAGTAATGAAAACATATCACAAATGGAAGAAATGGCAGATAAGATTTTAAAAATATAGAAATTAGAAAGTTGCCAAAGGGGACGGGTTAAAATGGCAACTTTTATTGCTATGAATAAAATATTTAATTTTTAATAAAAAAGTTGCCATTTTAACCCGTCCCCTTTGGCAACTTAAATAAAGGTTGGTGATATTTATGTCACATAAAAAAATGGAAACGGGATTAATTGTAATAAAACAAACAAAAT
>CAMLUB010000050.1 GCA_946486515.1 uncultured Clostridium sp. | reverse complement strand
TCTGAAATTAGACATGCTTATCATGAATTTAATATGGTAGAAGAAGCAATATATCAAGTATCACAAGATGATGAAAGAGATATATCTAGACAAGGTGAAAAAATTTATGAAACCTTGATTGCAGATGATCCTGAGATGGAGTTGGAAAAATATTATGATATTGCACCAAATGTATTTTTAAAAGAATTTGCAGGTATATCTTATTTAACCAAAGAATTTGGTGATAGAAAAGTAAATGGTGCATCATTATACTTAAGAAATATCAATAATATTACAAAAGAAATGCAACTAGAGATTTTAAAAAGAGATAAATTAAATTATGTTTTCCAAAGTTTATCTTTAATATCTATTGCACCAGTATTATTGTTAGAACCATTAAAAAGTTGGTCAATTAGTAATTTTGCTTTTACCCAAAGTTGGTATAATGGAAAACCAGGAATGATTGTTCAAATTTTAGTATTGATTATCACCATTATATGTTATATATTAGTTAGAAGATTAAAAGATAATGGATCAACAGGAATGAATACAAAAAATACAGAAAATCCATGGCAAGCGAAATTATATAAAAACAGAGTCATTAAAAAAATTGTGGACATGTTTATTCCAAAAGAAGGAACAAAAGAATACAGAAAAAATAAACAATTACTAAAAGATGCTGCATCACATTTAAGAATGGAATGGCTATATATTAATCGAATTACTTTAGCAATTGTGACATGTATTGTTTCATTAGTGGTGTTTATCTATTTACATAAATTAGCTATTGATTATGTATATACACAGCCAACCACAGAATATGACATATTGCGGAGAATTAACAGAAGAGCAGACAGAAGATGCTATGGAATTAACAAGGCAAGATAATGCGGTTATTGATCAATTTAGAGGAAATTTAGACACAACGGTTGACCAAGTTCGCATTGTTGTAGAAAGAACAGACTATTTTGAAAATGGAACCGAACAAGAAATTACAGAAGATGCTAAAAGAATTTTTGATAAAATTCAAATCGTTAATAGTGAATATTTAAAATGGTTTGAAGTATTACTATCATTTGTATTTGCTATTATAGGCTATATGGCACCAATTGCTTTATTAATGTTCCAAGTAAAAATGAGACAAATCGAAATGGAAGATGAAGTAATGCAATTCCAAACAATTATTTTAATGCTGATGAGAATTGAAAGAGTAAATGTAGAAATGATTTTGGAATGGCTAGAAAGATATGCCAATATCTTTAAAGAACCTATTGGAAAATGTTTAAACAACTATGAAGCAGGTGCATGGGAAGCATTAGAAGAAATGAAAGAAGAAATCAGTTATATGCCACTTGTTAGAATTGTAGAAAGTATGCAAGCAGCAGTAGAAAAAATACCAATCAAAGATGCATTTGATGAACTAGAATCAGAAAGAGATTATTATCACGAAAAGAGAAAAGAATCAAATGACAGATTAATCAAAAGAAAAGGAATGATTGGAAAAGCAATTGGATTTGCACCAATGATATGTATGTTTGTAGGCTATTTAATTATACCATTAGTATTTATTGGATTAACCAGTATGTCAAGCTCAATGGCAAGTATTTCAACTCAATCCATATAAGCAAAAAATAATAAAAAATTAAAATCTCTGATAAAAATAAGGAGGAAAGGTAATGGAAAATGCATCAAAAGCATTGCTAATTGCAGGAGGTATATTAATTTCTTTAATCGTGATTAGTGGATTAATTTTAGCAATGCGAAAGATGGGTGATTTTCAAACAGCAACCGAAAATGCAAAATTAGAACAACAAACTAGGGAATTTAACAGTGTTTATGAAAGTTATGATCGAAAAAATATTAGAGGAAATGACATCATATCATTAATGAATCGAATTATAGATTATAACGAAAGAAAAGTCAAAGAAGGATATACCAAAATGGAAGTGACTTTCGATATTCCAGAAAATATAAAAACAAAATTGGCTTATGATGGACAAAATGTTTTAATCAAAACCACACATTACACACAAGAGAATATTGATAAAATTGTTGGAACACCAGATGCTTCAAATCCAGAGTATTCTATTAGTGGTATTGAAGGAAAATATGGACAAAGATTTGCAATACAATTATCACAGGAAATTTTCAATATTCAAACATTAGCCGAATCTCATAAATCCAGTACAGAGATAGATGAAGAATTTGCTAAAAACTATAAATTTCCTAAAAAAGTAAGTGAATATGGTGGTATTAACCAAATGTACCAAGATGCGAAATTATATTATGAATATGTACAATTTAAAAGAACATATTATGATTGTGTCAGCAAAGAAACTGATCCAGATACTGACAGAATTATCAAAATGGAATTTAAATGTACAGGAATAGGAGTTTAGTATGGAAAACGCATCAAAAGCCTTATTGATGGCAGGAAGTGTTTTAATTGCAATCATGTTCATTTCATTAGCCATGTATTTATTTGCTACTTTTTATCAACAATCAAAAGAAATAGGCAGTACAGTAGAAGAAAGCCAAGTAACACAATTTAATACACAATTTACAAAATATGAAAATAATAATCAAGTAACCATTTATGACGTTTTGTCTATGGCAAATTTGGCAACACAAAATAATAAAAAATATGAATTTGAAAAACAGAATGCAACAGGCAATAATTATTATATTTCTGTTTTCTTACAAGGAAAAGGAAATATAGAAGGTGGGAGTTTAGATTCAGAAAAAGACTTACAAGAAAGATATAATGGATATATTACAGAACAAGTAAACAATATAACAGCCACAACAGGCTTAACATATTATGATGTACAAGTGGAGATTAGTCCTACCACCCAAAGAGTATATCAAGTAACTTGTACTGAAAGATAAAGGTGAAACATGAAAAAATTTATGATATTTTTGATAGGCATTGGTGTGATTGTGATGATTATCGCAGGTGTATATTTACGATGTAGGATGCTTATTAATGAAACTAACAGGGAAAATCGTCAATATGAACAATATTATCAGAAAGAAATTTCTGGTACAGAATTGGGGAGTTTAATCAATAAAATTGTGGATACCAATATAAACAATAAAATAGAAAAAGATGAAACTGGACGATATAAAGATAATGGAGAAAATTCAATTCGTATGGATATTCAATTTACAGATGATGATCGTATTCATACATTTGAAGAAATTTACAATAATGATACAGGCATTTTTATACAATATTATCAACAAATTACATTTCGATGTACCAAAATAGAATATCATAAACAAACAGGAAAAGTTAGATATTTGTATTTTGAACAAATATCTACATAAATTAAGTTATTAGCGTTACTAAATTTTATTTAGTAAATGAAAATATAAATATTTTTTAATAAAAGGAGGAATTTATTATGGAGAATGCATCAAAAGCATTAATCATCGCAGGTGCTATATTACTTGCAATCTTAATTATTTCATTAGGAATTTTAATTTATAACCAAGCATCAGGTGTTGTGACAAATAATAGTATGGATGAGGTGTCTATCCAAACATTTAACAACAAATTTTTACAATATGCAGGAGAACAAAAAGGATCTGCTGTAAGATCATTAATATCACAAGTAGAAGCTAGTAATGCAGCTGACAGTTCACTAGGAGATGTAGAGTTGAAATATGAAGGCGATGGTCTTAGTAATAAAGATGACGTCAATGCAGGTACAACATATACAGTTACAATTGCTACAGACAGTGGTACTGGCTTAGTTGATAAAGTTACCATAAAGAAAGAATAACAACAGGTAGCTAATTGATGGAACAAGAGTAGCACAATAAACTTAAGAAAGGATGATATGTATGGAAAATGCAGCAGAAGCCTTAAAAATGGCTGGAGAAATGTTATTATTTATACTAGCTTTGGGAATTAGCATATCATCCTTTTCCCAAGCTAGAGAAGCATCAGACATGATATTACAATATACAGATAGAGAATATGTAACACAATACCAAGGTGTGGGAACAACACAAAGAGTGGTAGGAGAAGAAACTATCCTTCCAACGATTTATAGAGTATATAAAGAAAATTTTAGAATTTGTTTTTATGATAGTAATAAAAATCCATTAGAATTATACACAGTAACAAACAGACAAACACATGAAGAAACGATTGTAAATACAATTGATCCAGAAACACCAGCACTAGGAGAAGATTGGCAAAAAGACAATTTTATAATGGCATTATTATATGGTAATAAAGCAACATTACGAGATAGAAATGGAAATGCCATTTCCTTTGAGGACTTCAAAGAATCTTTAAATGCAGGAATTTACACATATAACTTGAATACAGCAGGAATTTATGATATAATAAAGGGGAGTAGATTTCAAGAATATTATGGAGTATATTATCCAAGCCAAGCAATTGAAGATGCACCAGGAGATATAGAAGGAGAAGAAATCAACGAAAATGCACAAACAACATCTGAATTAAAAATGAGAGTAATCTCTTACTATCAATATTAAAAATAGTACAATATAATAATGTTATTATAAGGAGGGATGGTTATGTCTTTGGGAGATGGATTAGGAACAGCTTTTGTAGTTGTAGCAACAGTAGTGATTATGTTTGGAGCACCTTTATATACATTATCTGCCAATAATGATGATATGTCTCAAACTGCTTTACAAGTAGCTACAGCAGAATATGTTACTTCAGTAGGAAAAACATCTGTATTAACACTAGATGATTATGCAGCTTATGCACAGACAGTATCGGCAGATGGAACAGCCAAAGAAATAGAGATGCAAATCGGAAGAGTTGACGAAAATCCAAGCAAGAAAACGACACAAGCCAATTATACGAAATATGGTGAAAATGTTATGTATTATATTTACACAAATGAAATAGAAGAAAAATTAAGAGAAGATGGACAAATTATTTTTAATCAAGGAGATACATTTTTAACAAGTGTAAAAAATAAAACACAAACATTAAATAATATGTTAACAAATATGTTTTATTCTGTACCTCCAGGTGCTACATATACATTAGCAGCACAAGCAAGTGTTACTTGTACAGTAAATGGAGATTTATCTAGCTAGAAAAAGTGGATTCCAATAAGGTAGCCTGTAATGAAGATTACAGGCTATTAAAAAATGAACAAAGGAAAGAGAATATATGAGAATTCAAAATTTATCTATTATTTTTATCATTATTATGTTACCAATTATGTTAGTGTTTTTATATTATATAGGAGCACAAAGAGAAACAATAGAATTACAACTTTCATATGATACAAAATTAGACAATGCCACAAGAGGTGCGATTCAAGCATTTCAAATGAATACAGCCAATAGTAGTACATCTGATATTGTCAATTCTAAAATAAGAGATATTGAAGCAGCAGCCAATAGTTTTTTTACGGTATTGGCTAATGATTTTAATGTTTCTGGATATAATAGTGAAATGTTAAAAGGTTATGTACCAGCTCTAGTATTTACCATGTATGATGGGTTTTATATTTATTCTCCATTTGATAATACACTAGATGAAGAAACAGCAAATCAATTAGAGAACAATCCATCAGCAGAATATCATGCAGAGGAACAAATTACAGGATTAAAACCATATATATTTTATAGTTGCCGATATAAAAAAGGAAGTATAGATGTTGTCATTACTTATTCATTAGATAATTATATTACCATTCAAGGAACAGCAAATGGTAAATATATTAATGATGCAGGTTATTTAATTAATGATGTTACTGTAAATGAAGCGGCACAAACTGTAACCTATCGAGGGGTAACGATTGGGAAAGAAGCACAATTATATGAAAATTTAGGCATAGATGAGGCACCTTATACAAAAAGTTATCCATATATAAAAATTAATGGAGTTAAATATTATTTTGATGCAGATCAAAATGATTGGTTTCAACTTTTAAATGGGGAAAGACGATATTCACAAGGATCAATTAAACTTGGTGAAAATGATATGGCTTATCGATATTATAAAGAGGCAGCAGAATTTAAAAATAGGATATTAAATGAATATCAATTAGGAAATTTAAAACCTTCAGATGCAGTAGATTCAAATGGACAACCTTTACAAGCTTTAACAGATGATGATGAAAATGTCATTTATGATTTTATTAATCAAGGAGATTATAACATTTTTGAGTATAGAGAAGCAGATGGAACAGCAATTGAAGAACCAAATTCTCATTTTAACCAACATAGGATGGCAGTAATTCGTTATGCTATTGAGAGTAACTTATCAGTAGCGTTAGCAAATTATAATTCTTATAAAGGAAGTATAGACTATCATTTTCAAATGCCAAAATTAGCAGAAGAAGATTGGGATAATATTTTAAATAATGTCAGTGTAATTAGTTTTTTACAAGGACTAAATATTGGTGGAAAAATGTATAATGGATATTCTGTTATCAATAATAATATGAATGAAGAAGTGGTTACAGAAAATTCTATTTATATAACGACAACAGATGGATATTTTCATAAAATTACATCAAAAGAACTACCAAGTGCAGCAAATTTGGAAAGAGGTGTTTTCAATATCGATTTTACGAAAAAGAATTATTATCAAGCAGATGGAACACTGCATTATTATCATCCACAACCACAATTAGGATGTTATAATTGTTATGTAATGCAAACAGAAAATGAACCTGTTAGCAATGTATATGAATATTTAGATCGTATTAGTACTACAGAAACTGGTAAAAAAGTGGCAAGTTTATATTATACAGCATTAGGAAGAGAGAGATATAGCATGTACAAAGTATTTAGAAATCCACAAGAACATAAAGCATTATTTGAATCATAAAAAAATATCATTGTTAATGTTAAAAAGAAAAATAGATGTATATAAAGAAGATAAAATGTTTATACTAATCATAAATGAATTGTAACAATAGGAGAAAAACATGAAAAAATTTTTCAAAAAAATGATTGTATTTGCTATTTTATGGATTATATATGTCTATGTACTGGTTATTAGTCATATACCAAATGAAATTACGATTTTTGAGGGAGAACATATTGCATTAAAAACAATCTTTGGTATGACTGTGCATTCTACAGATGAAGTTTTAGAAGTTTCAGCAAATTCAAAAGAAAAAACGATCCATACAGTAGGAAAAGAAACTTTATCTGTGAACTTATTTGATAAAATATTTCTCAAAAATGTGGATGTTTCTGTCCTTCCAAAAACAACGGTTATTCCTGTAGGAAATATTGCAGGTGTTAAATTATATACAAATGGTGTTTTAGTTGTAGGGATGTCTGAAATCGAAGGTGAAGATAACAAAACCTATAAACCATATGAAAATTCTGGAATAAAAGAAGGAGATACAATTGTTAAAATTAATGATAATCTGATTAGTTCAACAGATGATTTGATAGAAAAGGTCAATATGTCCAAAGGAGAAAAAGTAGAAATAGAGTATATCCATGATGAAAAAACAAAGGAATGTAGTATAACACCTGTAAAAACCAGTGAAGAAGAATATAAATTAGGCTTATGGGTGAGAGATAGTGCAGCAGGAGTGGGAACAGTGACATTTTATGAGCCTTCTACACAAAGCTTTGGTGCCTTAGGACATGGAATTACAGATATAGATACAGGAGATTTATTGAATATTGCATCAGGAGAATTTGTAACAGCAAAAGTATTAAATATAAAAAAGGGAGAAGATGGCAATCCAGGTAAAATTCAGGGTACTGTGGAAGAACAAGAAACTATTGGAAAAATTACTAAAAATACTGAATTTGGAATATATGGTAAAATACAAGATTTGTCTAGTTTAAATATAGATACAAGTAAAGAAATGGAAGTTGCAATGAGGGAAGAAATTCAATTAGGAAAAGCAACTATTTTATGTAGTTTAGATAATCAGACTGTCAAAGAATATGAAATTGAAATTACTAAAATTTATAAGGATAATCATTATAATAATAAAAGTATGGAGATAAAAGTAACAGATCAAGAGCTTATAGATAAAACAGGTGGTATTATACAAGGCATGAGTGGAGCTCCCATTATACAAAATGGAAAATTTATAGGTGCTGTTACTCATGTTTTGGTAAATTCATCTACAGAAGGTTATGCTATATTTGGAGATTTAATGCTAAAACAATCAAAAGAAGTAAATTAGATGGATTTTGAGGACAAGCTCAAACAAGTAAGTCGGAGGCCAAGCGGTCTTAGGAAGACAAAATTTGTATTCAACTCCTT
>CAMLUB010000049.1 GCA_946486515.1 uncultured Clostridium sp. | reverse complement strand
TATTCTAAAAATCTATTTAAATTTTTTACAGAAACACCGATTTGACCAGAAATTGTATCTAAAGAATTATTTAGACCATTTTCTTGTACATAATTGACAAAATTAGAAAATTCCATACCATCTTTAGTACTACATTTTGGACAAACATTACCTTGTGATACATAAAAATTTCCACATCTACTACATCTATTAAACTCCATAACTTATTCCTCCTAAATTTTTTCTTTTGACATTAAAATCGTACACATTGTATCACAAATTGACAAAAAAATAAAGAGTTTTTATAGGAAAAATTGACAATATAAAAAATGTTATATAAAATAAGAATGATAGGAGGAATAGAAAAAATGAATATGTATGTTGAAAAATTACCAAAAATTTTACAAGATTATTTTCAAATTTTGTCACCAGAATTTCCAAACTTTTTAGTAGAATATATCCATACACCGGAAATGCAAAAACAATCCAAAATTAGTGTAACATCAGGAACAATATACTCTAACATGTTTGATGAAATTTGGTACTCAAGTTTAGATCATAGTGTAGCAGTTGCTTTAATTATATGGAATTTTACAAAGGATAGAAAACAAACTTTATCTGGATTATTCCATGATATCGCAACACCCGTATTTAAACATTGTATTGATTTTATGAATGGAGATCACGAAAAACAAGAATCAACAGAGGAATTAACAACTCAAATTATAGAAAACTCAAAAGAAATTATGACATTACTAAATAGAGATGAAATTAAATTAGAAGAGGTATGTGATTATCATATATACCCTATTGCAGATAATGATACACCAAAACTTTCTTCTGATAGATTAGAATATACCTTATCTAATGGATTAGGTGTAAGAGAAAAATTATGGGATTTAGAAACTGTAAAAGAGATTTATCAAGATATAGAAGTTCAACAAGATGAGAATGGCATACAAGAACTAGGCTTTAAGCATAAAGAAATTGCAGAGAAGTTTGTAAATACTATGAGTAAGCTGTCTTGTATATATGTTGGAAATGAAACAAAATATTCTATGCAATTGATTGCAGATATTGTGAAAAAGATGTATGAACAGCATTTAGTTACCAAAAAAGATTTATATACATTAAGTGAAAAAGAGATTATTCAAAAAATAGAAAATTGTCCAATTGGGAATCTTTCAAATTGTTTTAAGAAATGGGAAGATGCAACACAAATCAAGGAAAGCGATGAACTACCTAAAGATAAATATGTAGTAGATATAAAAGTAAAACAAAGATATATTGTTCCATTGGTAGAAGAAAATAACCAATTTGTCAGAATAGATACAATTTCTGAAAGTGCTAAAAAGGATATAAATAGCTTCTTGAATTATAAACCAAAGAAATATGCTTATTTAGACTTTAATTTTTAGAAGAGGAGCAAAGCAAAATGTTTGAAAATACAGCAAGTATACAAGATCTATTTTCAACCAGAAATATTATTATTTATTTTGTGGTAATTAATCTTGTTGGATTTTTGATTATGTTTACTGATAAGCAAAAGGCAAAAAAAGGTGCTTGGAGAATTCCAGAAAAAACAATATTTATTATCACAGCTTTAGGTGGACGGAATTGGAACTATTGCAGGAATGTATACTTTTAGACATAAAACGCAAAAATTGCAATTTGTAGTAGGACTGCCATTTATAATGATTTTAGAGATTTTATTAGCCATTTATTGGATATTTTTTTAATACACTTCCATAAACGAAGTGTATTTTTTTAATAGTTTTTTGGTACACATAATAAAAAAAATAAATTGTAAAAAAATAGAAAAGTGGATAACACGAAAAAGCAATGTGAACAACTCATGAATGAAAAAATAGTATTTTCAATTATTCACAAAGTTATCCACAATATCCACAGATGGTAAAAGTGGATAAATATGACAAAAGAACAGTTAAGAAGATATACATAAAATAGAAATATATATCAAATTGTCATCATTATGAAAAAAGAATGTAATAAAAACATGCGAAAAATGATGAAATTCAGAGAAGAATAAATAAAAATAGCAGAAAATAAGAAAATATAAGAGAATAAAAATATAGGAATGAAATAAATCTGTCATGAGAATGTCACTAGAAAAAAGTAGAAAAATATAAGAAAAAGTAGAATATTAGAAAAAATAACTGTGGATAAATATAAAATATGTGGATAACTTTTGCAAATAAGAAAAATCGATTTATACTGAATTATATACAACAAAGTTAAGCTTCTTATATAGAACAAAATGTTTTTTTTTAGAATATAGTATATAAATAAGAAGAAATTTGTTGAAAGTTGAAAGATAGAAAAATGAATGCTTTTTAAAAATCGGCTTTACATTTTAAGAAAGGAATGATAAAAGAAATGATAGATAAAATAAAAAATATGATAAAAAATAGATGGTATAGAGAAATAGAAGAAAGCGACATTGGATTAGAAGAATTAAAACAACTTCAAAAAGAAGGTACTATGATTATAGATGTTAGAAGTCCACAAGAATATAAAGAAGATCATCTAGATGGTGCTATATCGATTCCAGAATATGAGATAAGAAAAAAAATCGAAAATAGGATACCAGATAAAAACAAAAGTATTGTTGTATATTGTAGTTCAGGTGGAAGAAGTAAAAAAGCACAAAAACTATTAAAAAAGTTGGGATATAACCATGTATATAATTTATATAATGGTCTTACAAACTATTGAGATTTTTGTGACTTTATGATAAAATGATGAATAATTAATAATATATAGGGTATGTCCTTTTTGTTTCATTTTGAAACGATTTGGCACGTCCCCAAAAGACCAATGGAGGAAACATGGATAATAGACAAGAACATATCAGAAATTTTAGTATTATTGCACATATAGACCATGGAAAATCAACACTAGCAGATAGATTGATTGAAATGACAGGTGTATTATCAAAAAGAGAAATGGAAAGCCAAGTGTTAGATAATATGGAAATAGAAAAAGAAAGAGGTATTACCATAAAGTCACAAGCAGTTAGAATGATTTATAAAGCAAAAGATGGACAAGAATATACCTTTAATTTAATAGATACACCAGGACATGTGGATTTTAATTATGAAGTTTCTAGAAGTTTGGCAGCATGTGATGGTGCTATTTTAGTGGTTGATAGTAGTCAAGGTGTAGAAGCACAAACCTTAGCGAATGTCTATTTAGCAATTGATAATAATCTAGAAATTTTACCAGTATTAAATAAAATTGATTTACCAAATGCTAGAATAGATGAAGTAAAACAAGAAATAGAAGATATCATAGGAATACCAGCGGAAGATGCGCCATGTATTTCAGCAAAAACAGGACTAAATGTAGAAGAAGTATTAGAAAGAATCGTAACAGATTTACCAGCACCAAAAGGTGATGAAAATGCTAAAACAAAATGTTTAATTTTCGATTCCTATTATGATAACTATAAAGGTGCAGTAGCTTATGTAAGAGTTATGGATGGAACAGTAAAAGTAGGAGATGAAATTAAATTAATGGCAACTGATAAAACATTTACAGTTGCAGAAGTAGGATATTTCATCCCAGGTTCTTATATGCCTGTATCAGAAATTAAGGCAGGAGAAGTAGGATATATTGCAGCAAGTATTAAAAGTTTATCAGATATTCATGTAGGAGATACCATTACATTAAAGGACAATCCAGCAGAAGAACCTTTAAAAGGATATAAAAAAGTAACACCTATGGTGTATTGTGGATTATATCCGGTAGATGGTAGTCAGTATGAAGATTTAAAAGAAGCTTTAGAAAAGTTACAATTAAATGATGCAGCTTTAGAATTTGAACAAGAAACATCAGCTGCATTAGGATTTGGATTCCGTTGTGGATTTTTAGGATTATTACATTTAGAAATTATTGAAGAAAGAATTGATAGAGAATTTGATTTAGGATTAATTACAACAGCACCATCTGTTATCTATAAAGTACATAAAACCACAGGAGAAGTTATTGAATTATATAATCCAGAAGATTTACCAACACCACAAGAAATATCTTATATAGAAGAACCTTATGTAACAGCCAATATCTTAACACCAAAAGATTATGTAGGAAATATTATGGAATTGTGTCAAAGAAGAAGAGGCATCTATATAGATATGAAGTATTTAGATGAAAATAGGGTAACACTAATCTATGAAATGCCATTAAATGAAATTATATATGATTTCTTTGATAACCTAAAATCAAAAACAAAGGGGTATGCTTCTTTAGATTATGAATTTAAAGAATATAGAAGATCAGATTTAGTAAAATTAGATATCTATATCAATGGAGAACCAGTAGATGCTTTAAGTTTCATTGTCCACAAGGATAGTGCCTATGATAGAGGAAAGAAAATGGTAGAAAAACTAAAAACCGTTATTCCTAGAAAACTATTTAAAATTCCGATTCAAGCAGCTGTTGGTGGAAAAATTATTGCAAGAGAAACCATATCTGCTATGAGGAAAGATGTTTTAGCAAAATGTTATGGTGGTGATATTACTAGAAAGAAGAAATTGCTAGAGAAACAAAAACGAGGAAAAAAGAAAATGCGTGAAATCGGAAATGTGGAGATACCACAAGAGGCATTTTTAAGTGTATTAAAATTGGATGATGAATCATAATTCGAGCTATTTATGAGGTGAATATGGATGAATTAAAAAAACAGATTTTGTTTTATAATAGTCAAATCATACAAAAAGAAAATAAAGGATTCGAAATAGAAAAAGGAAACATACCTATTATTTTATCAGCACCACATTGTGTATTACAAACAAGAAATGGAAAGATTAAACAAGAAGAGGGAGAAACAGGAGCAATTGTTCAAATAATAGCTAAAAAAGCGCAATGTTATGCTATTTTTAAAACAACTCATCAAAATGATGATGCCAATTATGATATAGACAAAAATATGTATAAAGAGAATCTTAGAGAAATAATAAATAGAGAAAACATAAAATTATTATTAGATTTTCATGGTGCGAAAAATGAAAATGCATTTGATATAGAAATAGGAACTGATGAAGGGAAAAATATAAATCAAAAAAAATACATAGTAACAGAATTAAAAGAAAAACTGAATAAACAAAACATTCTTAATATTGTAGAAAATCAGAAATTTAAGGCAAGTTCAATACATACTATCAGTAAATATATTCATGAGACAACCCATATACCATGTATTCAATTAGAAATAACAGGAAGATATAGATATATAGAAAATTTAGAAGGAATAAACAAGTTAATTATAGGAATAGAGAATTTTATAGAAACAATAAAGGAGAATTTATAAATGGAAGAACAGAATTATGAAGATCAAGTAGAAGGAAGAAATGCGGTTATAGAATTGTTAGAAAGTGGAAAAGATATCAATAAAATATATGTAACCAAAGGTGAAAAGCATGGTTCTATTAATAAAATTATTAGCATGGCAAAAGAAAGAAAAGTCATCCTTGTAGAAAAAGATAAAAGGCAAATGGCGCAAATGGCGCAAAATCAAAATTATCAAGGAGTTATTGCAATTGTACCACCATTTGAATATTGTGAGATAGAAGATATTTTGGACAAAGCAAAAGAATTAAATGAAGAACCATTTGTACTCATATTAGATGAAATAGAAGATCCACATAATTTAGGATCAATCATAAGAACAGCTGAAACAGCTGGAGTACATGGAATTATTATTCCGAAACGAAGAGCAGCAGCAGTAAATAGTACAGTTAATAAAGTGTCGGCTGGAGCAGTTCAATATATGAAAATTGCTAGAGTAACTAATATAACAGATTCTATAGAAAAACTAAAAGAAAATGGTTTATGGATTTGCGGAACAGATATTAATACAGATACATATTATTACAATCAAGATTTGACAGGACCATTAGGAATTGTGATAGGAAATGAAGGAACAGGAATGAGTGATAGAGTTAAAAAAAGTTGTGACTTTTTTGTAAAAATACCAATGAAAGGAAAAGTAACTTCTTTAAATGCATCTGTTTCAGCAGGAATTGTTATATATGAAGCAATGAAACAAAGAATGAAATAAAGAGGTAAAGGGAGGAAAAAACAAATGATGATGCCAAGAAAAAAAAGAAGAGCAATACTAATATCAATAATATTGGTTATTCTTATAATCATAGCAACCATATGCATTATATTATATGTAACGACAGATATGTTTAAATCAAATGATGTATTATTTGGGAAATATACGAGACAATTATTAGATAATTTAGATGACATTCTTAATGAAGATCATATGGCTGAGATGGAAGAAATTTTAAAAAATAATAAATTGACTTCTAATACAACGGCTACAATAAGATATAATGAAAATGGTGATAGCTCTAATCCAATCAACAATATTCGAGTAAATATATTAGGGAAAGAAGAAAAAACTACAGGTTATAATTACAAAGATATAACAGTGGCACAAAACGATGAAACAATAGCAGGTGTTGAATATATTGAAGATGAAGATGTTGTTGGTGTTAGACTAAATGGAATTAGACAATACTTGTCTACCAATCTGGACAATGGAAATGAGAATGAGATATATAACTTATATGAATTGATTCATACAGATATTTTAGGAATGATTGGTGTACATTCAGATGAATGGAATACTGTAAAGGAAAAATATATAGGAATTATATGGAAAAATATTGCGCATGCAACTTTTTCAAAACAAACAGGAAGGGTATTGGAAATTAATGGAACCCAATATAATACAAATGTATATAGTGTAACAATTACAAAAGAACAATTTAATGATATTTATATACAAATATTAGAAGAATTAGAGAAAGATGAAATTATAATATCTAAAATAGAAGCTATAGATAACAAACTTAACGAATATCATCAGTTTATGCAAGATGGGAAGACTTCTAATATAAAACAAGATTTTATAGATGACATAGAGAATACAATACAAAAAATACAGAATTTTAACATAGGAAATAATGAAAGAACGATTAGTGTATTTGAGTCAAATGGGGTTGCGATTAGTTTATCTATTGATACAGAAGATGATATTGTAGGCTTAGATGTTATTAATGGAGAAGGAAAGAATTTTATAAATTTATTAGGAAGGGAAAAAACAGAAGAAGGAGAAGAGGAAAATAGCTTTGATTTTAAAGTTGAAAAAATAGCAGCAACAAATGATGAAACAATTACTATTCAATATAATACAGTAGAAGATGGTGAAGAAATAATAAATAAATGTAGCATTAGTAGAAAAATGGAGAATTCTAATGTAAATAGTAATGTTAACATTAGCAGAAGTGTAGAACAAAATACTTTAGAAATCACTGCAGAGACTAATACTACTATTGTTAATGAGTTTGAAGAAAAAGAAGAATTGGTAGAAAATGAGAATAATATTATTATAGGAAATTTGAATGATGAACAAAAAGAAAATGTAAAAAACAACGTAGAAGAAAATATAACAAACCAGATAAATACATTTTTACAAGTAGTTCCTATAGAAAATATTAATCAAATGTTAATAAATTTGAATTTTATGGAAGAGAAAGCGGATGATTTATCAAGTGGAAAAAATGTTACAGAAGTAGAAAAAAATAGATTTAATTCAACTTTTGAACTGTTTGAAGGTGAAAATATTACAAAAGAAAGAGTAGAGGAACTAATAAATATTGCGAAAGAAGATTTAAAAGATGTTAGAATAACAAATTATAGACAACAAAGAGAAGAAAGGATTCCGACAGAATATAGATTGGTTATCGAAAGAGGAACACAAAACGTAGAATTGGCAGAAAGTGTTATAAATTATATAGAAGAAAAATATAATGAAGAATTTTCTGTTAAATTAGAATATGATGAAACAACAGGTTTAGTCAATAATATTTATATTACTGTTATGAGCAGGTAAGAAAATAGAAAGTGCTAAAAATTTTTTAGTACTTTTTTATTTTCTATCATATATAATATAAAATAAAAATAGTAACAAATATCAAGAAAAGTAACAATTCAGACCTCATCATAAGGAAGGTGGAATAGCTTATATTTTTAAGATTCTCAGCTACCCTTCGATTCCCATTTAAGAAATTCTAGAGCAAAAACTATAACAATACCCGGAAACAGGACCCTTTATAGTTTTTGCTTAAGAATTTCTAAAATGACTCCGGTCGCATTCGAATTCTTAAAAAAAATAAGCTATTCCACCTTCCTTATGATGAGGTCTGAATTGTTACCAAGAAAATTTAAAAATATTAAGAAAAGTATTGACATAAAAGTATAAAGATGTTAATATAAATTTACTACAAATCATGTTGT
>CAMLUB010000048.1 GCA_946486515.1 uncultured Clostridium sp. | reverse complement strand
AATATTGATAACCATTATTATCATTTGATTTTATTAGCAAAAGATAATCAAGGATATAAAAATTTAAGTAAATTGGTTTCTATTGGATTTGTGGATGGTTATTATTACAAACCACGTATTGATCTAGAAGTATTGGAAAAATATCATGAAGGCTTAATTTGTTTAAGTGCTTGTTTAGCGGGTGCTGTTAACCAAGCTTTATTAAATGGACAAGAAGAGAAAGCAGAAGAAGTAGCTTTATGGCATAAAAAGGTCTTTGGTGAAGATTATTATATAGAAATCCAAAATAATGGAATTAAGGAACAAGTATTGGCAAATCAAAAATTAGTAAAGCTAGCAAGAAAACTAGATATACCACTAGTTGCAACAAATGATGCACATTACCTAAGAAGAGAAGATGCTTATAACCATGAGGTTTTATTATGTATTCAAACAGGAAAAAGAATGAGTGACCCTGATAGAATGCGATTTGATACAGATGAGCTATATGTCAAATCTCCAGAAGAGATGTCAGAATATTTTAGTGCATTTCCAGATGCCATAGAAAATACCGTAAAAATTGCAGATAAATGTAATGTGGAATTTGAATTTGGACACACCATATTACCCAATTATGATGTACCACCAGAGTATCCAACACATTATGATTATTTCAAAAAACTTTGTGATGATGGTATCAAAAAGAGATATGGAGAAAATCCAAGCAAAGAAATTTTAGATAGAGCAGAATATGAAATTGGTGTTATCAAGAAGATGGGATATGTGGACTATTTCCTAATCGTGTGGGATTTTATTCATTATGCCAAGACACATGATATTGCAGTAGGACCGGGAAGAGGATCAGGTGCAGGTTCTATTATCGCATATGCCATTGAAATTACAGATATTGACCCCATGAAATATGATTTACTATTTGAAAGATTTCTAAATCCAGAAAGAATCAGTATGCCTGATTTTGACGTTGATTTTAGTGATGCGCATAGACAAGAAGTGATTGATTATGTGTCTGAAAAATACGGACATGACCATGTTTCACAGATTATTACTTTTGGAACGATGTCTGCAAGAATGGTTATTCGAGATGTAGCAAGAGTATTGGATGTTCCTTATGCAGAAGCAGATACATTGGCAAAAATGATACCAAATGAATTACATATCACGATTAAAAAGGCCTTAGAACAAAATATAGAATTACGACAAAAATATGAAAATGAACCTAAAGTAAAAAATCTATTAGATATTGCAATGGGATTGGAAGGAATGCCAAGACAGGCGTCTACCCATGCATGTGGAGTGGTTATTACAAAAGATCCAGTAGATACGTATGTACCTCTATATGTTCGTGATGGACAAATTTCTACCCAATATATCATGACCACATTGGAAGAATTAGGATTATTAAAAATGGACTTCTTGGGATTAAGAACCTTAACGGTTATTCAAGATACCATTGAAATGGTGGAAAAAGATAGAGGGATTAAAGTTGAATTTGATAAAGAGATGGCAGACCCAAAGGTATATAAATTATGGCAAGAGGGAAAATCTTGCGGTATTTTCCAATTTGAGTCACAAGGAATGACCAACTTCATGAAGGAATTAAAACCAGACTGCCTAGAAGATTTGATTGCTGGTGTTTCACTATACAGACCGGGACCAATGGACCAAATTCCAAGATATATTAAAGGAAAACAACATCCAGGACATAATGAATATACCCATCCAAGCTTAGAGCCAATCTTAAATGTTACTTATGGTTGTATGGTATATCAAGAACAAGTTATGCAAATTGTACGTAATTTAGCAGGTTATTCTTTAGGAAGAGCTGACTTAGTAAGAAGAGCCATGGGAAAGAAAAAACTAGATGTTATGGCAAAAGAAAGAGAAGTCTTTATCAATGGACAAGTAGATGAAAATGGAAATGTTATTGTGCCAGGATGCGTAAGAAATGGAATAGATGCAGAATCAGCGAATAAAATTTTTGATGAAATGGCAGAATTTGCAAAATATGCATTTAACAAATCACATGCTGCTTGTTATGCAGTTGTCGCATATAGAACAGCCTATTTGAAAGCATATTATCCAGCAGAATTTATGGCAGCAACATTAAATAGTTATTTAGGAAATCTAGATAAAGTTCCTCAATATATTGATGAATGTAAAAACTTAGGAATCGAAATTTTAAAACCAGAAATTAATAAAAGTAGTACCAAATTTACAGTTGAAGATGGAAAAATTCGATTTGGGTTAGGTAGTATCAAAAATGTTGGAACAGTTCCAGTAGATAACATTGTTCGAGAAAGAAATGAACATGGAGATTACAAAGGTTTTACAGATTTTTGTGAAAGAATTGCAGATGATGCTGTTAACAAAAAATGTATCGAAAGTTTAATAAAAGCAGGTGTATTTGATAATTTTGAACAAACCAGAAGCACATTACTTGCTTCTTTCGAAAACATTGTAGATACCATTCAAAGTGGGAAGAAAAAAGGATTTTCAGGACAAGTTTCTATGTTTGATTTAGGCTCTGAAGAAGATAAAAAAGAAATGAATGAAAAGAAATATGTATTTGAAGAACATGAAGAAATGTCAGAAAGAGATTTATTATCAACAGAAAAAGAAATGTTAGGTATTTATATATCAGGACATCCATTGGAAAAATTAAGGAGTCAAATTGAAAGACAAACTAATATCAACACCATGCAAATGAAAGAAATTGATGAACAAAATTCATCAATGCAATATGATGGTGGAGAAATCAATTTAGAAAAGCCAAAATTTTCTGATGGTGACCATGTCAAATATGCAGGAATTATTACTTCTATCAAAAAGAAATATACGAAGAATAACAAGATTATGGCATTTGTTACGATTGAAGATTTATATGGTCAAGCAGAGATTATTGTATTTGAAAATGCCTATATGAAAGCAGGTTCAAGCCTAACAGAAGAAAATATTGTATTGGTAGAAGGAAGATTAAGTATTCGTGAAGATGATGCCACAAAAATTGTTGCCAATGATATCAAAGACTTTGGAGAACAAAAACATAAGGTTTTGGTATTGAACATTACCAATGCTGATGAAGAAGAAAAAAAGAAATTAAGAGGTGCTATAAAATATTTCAACGGAGATAAAAATAATATGCCTGTTTTTGTGAAAGTTGATAATGAAAACAAGAGTTGTGGGCAAATGTATGTAACTGATGAAATATTAGATATCTTTAGGTGGATTATTGGAAATGAGAATGTGTTGGTGAAAGAAGAATGAAACAATTTAGACCAGGTGGGGTAAAGGAACGGTTGGAGATGAATTTAGGACCTTTTCTGTATAAAAATAAGGAAAAGGGGTACGAAGTATATGAAGACCTGTTCCAAGTCTTACAAGCAGTTGACACTGAAAATTTGGAAATGGAATATATTCCGGCATGTCCATATCTAAAATTGGACACAAGATTACATAAATCCATCGGAATTGCTGTCTTGTATACATATATAAATTGTGAAATTTATGATGAAAGAAAGTGTTATAAATGCATACCAGACGAATTAATGGACGAAATAACCGAATTTAAGAATTTACTGGAAGTTTTTCTTTTTTCCTAACTATTAATATATTCTTACTCCTATTATTCATCATCTTTTCTAATATTTTCATGATGATAAAAATAAAAGGTTTTAATAAAAAAGCAGGGTTAAGAGTATATAAGTCAACATTGGATTTATATAAAGTATCTAACTCTTCTTGAGTAGAAAAAATATATAAATCTGTGTAATTGATGAGGTTTTTTAAATCATCTATATATAGGTCAATGTTGTTTCTAAATTCTTCCTGTTCATATTGAAAAAAATAAAGATACCGTTTAATCGTTTTGGTTAATCTCCGTAATTCAAACATAGAAATCCTCCATTCTTTTTCTATTGTACAAAGATTATTAGTTACGAAATTTACCTATATATCATAAATTTTGCTTTTTGAAAATATCTTTTATTAAGAAGGGAGGGATTTTATATAAAAAGCAATCAAAATGCAAAAAAAATATTTCATGCAGTATTACCATTAATCATTGGAGGAATTGTTGGAATGATTACATCTGGTTATATGGATTATAATGACTTAATAAAACCAATAGTATCTCCACCAGGAATTGTATTTCCAATTGCTTGGACAATTATTTATTTGTTAATAGGAATATCTTATACACTTTTAAAAGAAAAAGGAGAAGTGCCAAAAGAAACCCAACAGCTATATTACACTCAATTAATTTTTAATTATTTATGGACATTTATATTTTTTGTGTTTGAACTTAGATTATTATCTGTATTGTGGATTATCATTTTAGATATACTAGTAATTGTTATGACTTATCAATTTTATAAACAAAATAAACTATCTGGAATTTTATTAATACCTTATGTCTTATGGCTATTATTTGCAACATACTTAAATATTTCTATATATTTTTTAAACATGTAAATATTCTTAATAAAGTACCCAATCATTTAGAATGGTTGGGTACAAATAAAAATATCCAAAAGCAATAATATTTTTAAAAATTTTGCATATACATATATATAGGAATTTGGACAAAGGAGAAAAGGTATATGTTTAATGTAACAGTATTAAGATTAAAGGATATCGTAAAATATATTATATGTATATTTGTACTCATTTTATTAGTATTTAGTATTACCAATTATTTTTCTGGAACAAAGAAAAATACAGAGCAAGTAACACAAAAAGTAGAAAATGTAACCAATCAATTATCTAGTCATAGCTTATTATCCTGTTTAGATGCTACACTTCCTGTTGTAGCATCTATTAATCATAGTGAGGAAAAGGAAAAAGAAAAATTAAGTGAAAATGATATATTAAAATCCATGTTGGAAACCCAAATTAGTTCTATAGATGAAATTCAGAATATGGAAGTATCAGAAACAGAAGGAGAAAATACAGAAAATGCAAATGAGACAGAACAAGAGGCAGAATTAGCGACAACGGACGTAGGAACAGAGGTTATCACCAATAATCCAATAGCAGAAAATTATAATGCACAATATGGAAATGTCAAAATCAGAAATCAGACAGACTATGAATTAACTCAAGAAATGTTAACGCCAGATATTACAATTGAAAATAAAAACATTATGATATTTCATACCCATAGTTGTGAAAGTTATACTTCAAGTGAATTATATCCTTATACACCAACTGGAAATTTTAGAACAACCGATTTAAACTTTACAGTGACAAGAGTGGGAACAGAGCTTACTACACAATTACAGCAATATGGATATAATGTGATTCATGATACAAGTTATCATGATTATCCATCCTACAATGGTTCTTATACCAATTCTTTAAAAACAGTAGAAAGCCTATTACAGACAAACCCATCAGATATCATTATTGACTTACATAGAGATGCGATAGGAAGTAGAAGTGATTATGCACCAACCGTTAAAATTGGAGATGAAGAAGCAGCACAAATCATGTTTGTTATTGGAACAAATGCGGGAGGATTATGGCATCCTAATTGGAATCAAAACCTAAAATTTGCCATAAAAGTACAAGAAAAAGCAGAAGAATTATATCCAGGACTATTTAAACCTATCATGTTAACAACATCAAGATATAACCAACATACAGGAAAATATGCTAATATCATAGAAGTAGGAGCAACAGGAAACACATTAGAACAATGTTTAACAAGTATGAAATATCTAGCAAAAGTGATGGATGAAATTATGAAATAAAATCGAGAATTCGGGGAAGTGTCCAATTGGGGACGTTTCTGTTTGGGACATTTTTATTATATTTTTAAAAGCTGATTCAATTCATATAAAAAATGTCCCAAACAGAAACGTCCCCAATTGGACACTTCCCCGAATTCTCGATTTTTTATTTTAATATCTTGCAATATGATAACAAGTTGGATATAATAACCATATAATAAATAAAAGAAAAGAGGTAATCATATGGCAAATATTCGTTTAGATTTAAAACATACGGGAATTACACAAAAAACAATTTTAACATACAAAGAACAAGTCGAAAATATACATAAAGATTTGCATAGAAGAGCAAATGATGAAAAGGATTTTGTTGGATGGTTAGAATTACCAACAAACTACGATAAAGAAGAATTTGCAAGAATCAAAAAAGCAGCTAAAAAAATAAAAAAAGAATCTGATATATTAGTGGTTATTGGAATTGGAGGTTCATATTTAGGAGCAAGAGCAGTTATAGAAGCATTAACCAGCTCATTTTATAACATGTTACCAAATAAACAAAGAAAATACCCACAAGTTTTGTATGTCGGAAATAACTTAAGTCCAAACTATATTAATGAATTAATTGAATATATAGGAGATAAGGATTTTTCAGTAAATGTGATATCAAAATCTGGAACAACAACAGAACCAGCCGTTGCTTTTAGAATCTTTAGAGAAATATTAGAAAACAAATATGGAATTGATGAAGCAAGAAGTAGAATTTATGCAACAACAGATAAAGCAAAAGGTGCATTAAAAACATTGGCACAAAATGAAGGATATGAACAATTCGTTGTTCCTGACAATGTAGGTGGTAGATATTCTGTATTGACAGCTGTTGGACTATTACCAATTGCAGTAGCAGGAATTGATATTGATAAATTAATGATGGGAGCAAAAATAGCACAAGATAGATATGATGACCCAAATCTAAAATATAATGAATGTTATAAATATGCAGTTGTAAGAAATATTTTGTATAAATTATATAAAAATATAGAAATCCTAGTAAATTATGAACCTAAAATGCACTATTTTACAGAATGGTGGAAGCAATTATTTGGAGAAAGTGAAGGAAAAGACCAAATGGGAATCTTCCCAGCGGGTGTGGATTTTACGACAGATTTACATTCTATGGGACAATATATCCAAGAAGGAAGAAGAAACTTATTTGAAACAGTTATTAGTATCAAAACACCAAATTCAGATATCACAATTCATCCAGATGATGATAATTTGGATGGATTAAATTATTTAGCTGGAAAAGGATTAGACTATGTTAACAAAAAGGCAATGGAAGGAACCATAAAAGCACATGTATCAGGAGATGTTCCTAACATTGTAATAGAAGTGGAAAAGCTAGATGAAGAAAATATAGGAGAATTAATCTATTTCTTTGAAAAAGCCTGTGCTATGTCTGGAAATATATTAGGGGTAAATCCATTTAATCAGCCAGGCGTAGAAGAATATAAGAAGAATATGTTTAAATTATTGGAAAAACCAGGATACTAAAGAAATGATAAGGTTGCCAAAGGGGACGTGTTAAATTGGCAACTTTTTATAATTATTTAAACAATATATATTTTTTATAAAAGTTGCCAATTTAACACGTCCCCTTTGGCAACCTGCCACAAGGAGGAAAACATGATATATAAGGAAAAGTTTAAAATAGGATTAAAAGATGTATGGGCAAAAGATGAAGTAAGTAATATTGCTATTTTAGAATATTTAGAAGATATTGCAGCATATCATTCTGATAGTGTAGGGATTGGAATTAATACAACAAAGGAAACACATTTAAATTGGCTATTATTAGATTGGGAATTAGAAGTGTTGAAAAGACCAAAATATGGACAAGTTCTAGATATTCATACATGGTCAAGAGGTATAGAAAAATTTTATGCTTTTCGTGATTTTGAAGTTTATGACGAGGAAAATAATTTATGTGCTATTGCGACTTCAAAATGGTTACTAGTTGATAGCAAAACAGAAAAAATAGCAAGAGTAGAACTTGAAATGGCAAACAGGTATCAATCAGAAACAGAAAAAGCAGTTTTCAAGGATAAAAAAATTGAAAAAATAAAAGAACCAAAAGAATATATAAGTGAAATGACATATACAACTAGAAGAAGAGATATTGATGTGATTGGTCACATGCACAATTTATACTATTTATATCTAGCATATGAAGCTTTGCCAGAGGAAGAATATCAAAAAAGACTATTTAACCATGTAAGAATTCAATATAAAAATCAGATAAAATTAGGTGAAACTGTAAAATGTAAATATACAAAAGAAAATGGAGAAAATATTGTAGTTATAAAAAGCGAAGATGACAAAATGTTACATGCAATTATTAAACTAAACTGAATTATAGAAAGAATAAATAAGTTTTGCAGAAAACTAGTAGAAAAAATAATAAATTAGAAATATTATTTTCCGATTCATTATTTTTTCTACTACTTTTTTAATAGACTTGTTTGTTTTCGATTACCTTTCTCTACAAAATAAAATGATTAGGTAGTAATTCTTCTAATGTCTTTTTATCGATTTTATTATTAGCATAATAAATATAAATTTCAAAATTTTTATCACAAAATTCAGACATAAATTGCCTACAATATCCACAAGGAGAGGTATATTGTAATTCTTCTTTTCCTCCTAATACTAAAATACATTCAAAATCTTTTTCACCTTCAGAAATGGCCTTTGTAAAAGCAACTCTTTCTGCACAAATAGACATAATTCCGTTGTTTTCAATATTGCAACCAGAAAAAATTTTTCCACTTTTGGTGAGTAGAGCACAACCTACTTTATAATTAGTATATGGAGTATAGGCATTGTTTCTTGCTTTTTTAGCAGTTTCAATTAATATATTTATATTCATAATAAGCCTCCTCGTATAATATATTTAACAATCAATTTTATAACTTAAAATTACATTAAATA
>CAMLUB010000047.1 GCA_946486515.1 uncultured Clostridium sp. | reverse complement strand
TGCTTTCCTATTACTTTACCCATGTCTTCTTGGGCTACTTTTACTTCAAATGTAATAGATTTTCCTTTATCTATCGTATTAATTTCGATAGCATCTTTATTCTCTACTAAATTTGAAATCATAATTCTTAAAAATTCTTCCATAATTGAATCCTTCCTCATTAAACAAATCAAAAACGAGTATTACTAGGAAAACTAGCAAAAAATTTTAAAATAATACATTTGTATATTGAGAAATTTTTTGCGACGTTTGACGAAGTAAGACGAAGTTTTTCATTTGTTTATTAGTTAGCTTTTTCAATTAAAGCTCTAACTGTATCTGTTGGTTTTGCACCATTTTTGATCCATTTTTCAACTTTTTCTTTGTCTAATACGATTGTTGCTGGATCTGTCATTGGATCATATGTTCCTATTTGCTCTATAATTTTTCCATCTCTTGAAGCTCTTGAATCAGCAACTACAATGTGATAGAATGGAGCTTTTTTCTTTCCTTGTCTTTGTAATCTTATTTTTACCATTTTTGGTTCACCTCCTGAAATTTAGGGATTATGGGGACGGACTCAAATTTCCCTTTTAGATAAAATTTTTGTCAGTCCTCTAATCACTTTATTTTTATATATAAATTTAAAAATTTAATAACACTTTTGCTGATTGATTCAAATACAAATTACTTTTGTTTATACTTTAAAATTTAAAATTCTTTAATGTATTTTCATCAATACCATTTAATAACTTCTTCATACCACCTTTGTTGTTTTTCATCTGTTTCATCATTTTTTGTGTCATTTCAAAAGATTTGATGAATTTGTTAATATCTTGTACCGTTGTTCCACTTCCTTTGGCAATTCTTTGTCTTCTACTTGCATTTAATAATTTTGTATTTCGTTTTTCCTCTTTTGTCATTGAACAAATGATAGCTTCAATTTTAACAAATTCTTTATCATCTACTTTTAAATCTTTTATTTGATTAAAGCCTGGTATTAATTTTAATAATGATGAAAATGATCCCATTTTCTTTACTTGTCTAATTTGTGCTAAATAATCATCTAAATCCCATTCTTTTTTCTTCATTTGTTTTTCAAGCTGTTCTGCTTGTTCCATATCAAATGATTCTTCAGCTTTTTCAATAACTGCTAGAATGTCTCCCATTCCTAAAATTCTTTGAGCCATTCTATCTGGATGGAATACTTCGATATCACTTAGTTTTTCTCCAGTAGCTGCAAATTTAATTGGCTTTCCTGTTACTTTTTTAACAGAAAGTGCTGCACCACCTCTGGTATCACCATCTAGTTTTGTAAGGATAATTCCATCAATTCCAACATTATCACTAAAGCTTTGTGCGACATTTACTGCATCTTGACCTGTCATGCTGTCTACAACAAGTAAGATTTCATGCGGTTTCACATTTGCTTTTAAATTCTTTAATTCTTGCATTAATTCTTCATCAATATGTAGTCTACCTGCTGTATCTAAGATTACTACATCATTTAGTTTTGACATCGCAACAGATAATGCTTGTCTTGCAATATGCACAACATCTTTTGAGTTTTCATTTGCAAAAACAGGTATGTTTAACTGTGCACCAACAACTTGTAATTGTTTGATAGCAGCTGGTCTATATACATCACAAGCAACCAATAATGGTTTTTTACCTTGTTTTCTAAGTATATTGGCCAATTTTCCTGCTGTTGTGGTTTTACCTGAACCTTGAAGACCTACTAACATAATAATCGTTGGTGGATTTGGTGTAAAATTAATTTGACTGGTTTGTCCACCTAGTAGTTCTACTAATTCATCTTTTACAATTTTTACAACTTGTTGTCCTGGAGTTAAAGATTTTAGAACATCTTGACCTAAGGCTTTTTCTTGAATGGTCGCAATAAACTCTTTTACAATTTTATAGTTAACATCAGCTTCTAATAAGGCAAGTTTTACTTCTCTTAGCATTTCTTTTAAGTCTGATTCTGTAATTCTTGCTTTTCCTCTGATTTTTCTTGTAATTTCTTGTAATCTAGAAGATAATCCTTCAAAAGCCATTTATACCATTCCCTTCATCTAAAATGTATCATTCGGTTGAAAAATAATTACAATTTTGGCGTCGTCAAACTTCATTTGAAATTTAATCAATGTACAAAAAGTACGACTCATAAATTTCAAACTTGTTTTCCTAGCCAAAATTTAATTCTTTTCCAACCTTTCAACTCCATTCATACTTTATTCATATGTTTAAACTAAACAATTTAATTCTTTTTTAATATGTTCTAATACAACAGCTACTTGCTCATCTGAAGATTCTTTTTGAATCTTTGTTAATTCTGATAAAACTTGTTCAATCTTTTTTTCTTGCTTTAACATCCTTTTCATAAACAATAGCTTTTCTTCATATTCAAAAAGCTTCTTTTCCCCCTTTTTGATGATATCTCTAACAGCTTGTCTTGTGATGTCATTGTTCTCTGCAATCTCTGATAAAGACAAGTCATTATTATAGTAGTCATTTATGAATTCAAATTGTTTTTCAGTTAATAATTTTCCATATAAATCACATAAAATACTGATTTTTACATTTTTCTCCATAAATAACGACTCCTTTAAAATGTAATGCTAATATACTTTACACTATTTTTTTTGATTTGTCAATAGTTTTATTAAAAAAAGTTGCCAAAGGGCGGTGATTTTAGGGACGGAGCAAAAAATCATCATGATTTATTTTTCTAATTATATTATAATTTAATGTTTAATCATGATGATTTTTTGCTCCGTCCCTAAAATCACCGCCCTTTGGCAACTTTTTAATAATAGTTATATCCTCCATATCCATTATTCATAAAATTATTAATTCTTCTATTAGATATGGTAACAAATTTAATAGAATAAATATCACAATAAGTGATTGTATCACTTTCTAAAGAACGTAATAAAATATAGCTTGCTCCAACATCTTCTAATATACCAATTCTATCTACTAAATTATTTGTTCCTATCAAAAATTCTACTCTCATCAATTTTCCAATTTGTTCTCGTAAAAAAGCAGGCGTATAAATTGCATTTGTTAATATTTCTGGTGAATCTTGATTAATGGTTACATTTCTATTTTCTCTTTTGTCTTGTCTCTCATCTGCCATATTAAACCTCCTCATATAATAAATTTACCATCTTTTTATTTTTTATATTTTCATTAACTATAATGTCATCAAATTCTCTCGTACTTTTTATAAAGCTCTTATGTATTTGTATATTGACTTGTTGGACGATAAAAGCAGTGTTCTCCCAGTCTTGTATGAAAAGTTCCTGACCCATTTCTTGGGAAAGTAGTATCACAACTTGGTTTAAATGGGTTTAAATACCATAAACATTCTCCAATTTCATTTAATCGATTTCCTGCTAATGCCCAATCTGCTATGTAATAATGTTCTTCTGTCGGATTCATATTATAAATATTTTGCGGATTATATCGATTAAACAATGTTTCTGTTGCACAATCAAATTGCCCTGGTTGAAAAATAATATTTCTAACACTACCTCCTTGTGATATTCTTGCATATTCTCCATCTGATACATTTACTCTATTTAAAATGACACTTGCTACTGCTTTCATTCCATTATCTCCTTCTCCTCCGTGCTTCACACTGAACAATTCTTGCGATTAATTCTCTATCTGAATATGCCATTTTCTTCACCTCTAATAATAAAATATATGCAATATTTTTGAAGAAGTTCCTTTTTTTATACTTTTTCATCCCCTATTCTTTAAAACCTTTAACTGTAAAATGCTTGGTCATGGATATAAAGATGAAATAAATTATCCTTTTCTATAATAATAAAATAAGAGTAGTTTTTACATTCTACTCTTATTTTATTACTATAATTTCTCTATTTTTTATTAGATATATTTTACTTTTTTCAAAATCTTCGTCTCTACTGACCATTCTATTTTCTTAATTCTGCACCTACTGTTTTTTCCAATTCAGCAATAATATTTTCCATTGCAACATTTACTTCTTCATCACTTAATGTTTTATTTTTATCTCTGAATGTTAAAGCATATGCCACACTCTTTTTATTCTCCCCTAATTTTTCATTTCTGTAAATGTCAAATAATTTTAGTCCTTCTAATAATTTCTTAGCTTTCTTTGTGATAATTTTTTCGATTTGTCCAACCTCAACAGTTTCATCTACGATAATAGCAATATCTCTTTCCACTGCTGGGAATTTTGGAACTTCTACATATTTTTTGTTATTTCTTGAATATTTTTCTAGTTTACTAATATTCATTTCTGCTAGGTATACTCTTTTTTCAATATCATAATTATTTAAAACAACTGGATGTACTTCACCTAAAGTGGCAATCACATCTCTTCCTACTGTGATGTTAGCACATCTTCCTGGATGATATGATTGATTATTGGTTTCTCTTTCCACTTCATAACGGTTAATATAGGTTGCTTCTAATACATTTTCTACAATTCCTTTTAAGATATAGAAATCAACATCATCTCCATACATACCAATGGTTAAAATATTTTCTTGTAAAGGTACTTCTCCTTTTTCCACTTCACCATGCATGTTTTTATAATTTCTTGAAATATCAAATAATTTTACATTTTGATTTTTCTTGTTGGCATTATTGGCTAATATTTGTAACATACTTGGTATGGTTGATGGTCTCATCAATTTGTATTCATCACTTAATGGATTTTGAATGGTGATGGCTGTTTTCTTTAATGTATCACTAATATTTGATTTTTCTAAATCTTTTTCACTTAAAAATCCATACGTATATATTTCTGATAAACCGTTATTTACAAGTACTTCTTGTATTTTCTTTTCTATTTTTTGTTCTTTATTTCTCATACCTAATGTTGTATCAGATTTAATTAATGTTGTTTCTAATTTGTCATATCCATAAAATCTTAATACTTCTTCTGCTAAATCTGCTAATTGTTCTACATCCATTCTAAAATATGGTGCAGTAGCAATATCCTTTTCAACTTTTATGTCTAACTTATTTAAAATATCAATCATTTCTTCTTTAGAAATATGTGTTCCTAATAATTGATTAATTCTATCACTATCTAATTTGATTTGATGTACTTTTTGTTTTGTTGGATATACATCTACTTTTCCATCTACCACTTCTCCTGCATGTAGAATTTCTACCAACTCTACCGCACGATTGACTGCTCTTAGTGCATTTTCTGGTGATAATCCTTTTTCAAAACGAGAAGATGCTTCTGTTCTTAATCCTACTTTTTTAGCTGTTTTTCTAACAGATCCACCATAGAAGACTGCTGATTCAAATACAACGGTTTCTGTATCATTTTCGATTTCTGAATTTAATCCTCCCATAACACCTGCAATCGCTACTGCTTTTTTGTCATCTGCAATAACTAAATCGTTTTCGTCTAATACTCTTTCTTGTTCATCTAGAGTTGTTATTTTTTCATTGTTTTTAGCTCTTCTTACTGTAATATGTTTTCCTTCAATGGAATTAATATCAAATGCATGCATTGGTTGCCCCATTTCTAACATGACATAGTTGGTAATATCCACAATATTATTGATACTTCTGACACCACAAGCATTTAATCTTCTAACCATCCATTTAGGTGATGGACCAATCTTTACATTTTTGACAACTCTTGCAATATATCTGTAACATAAGTCAGGTGCTGTAATATCGACTTTTAATCCTTCGATTTCTTTTTTATCTTCTACTTTTAATTCATCAATATTTTTTCTAGGATTTTTAAATGGTTTTCCTAAAGATACTGCTGTTTCTCTTCCTAATCCTTCAATTGACAAACAATCTGGTCTGTTTGGCGTGATTTCAAAATCAATGATATCTTCTTTTAATTCTAATACATCTACTAAATCTTTTCCTAAATCTTTTTCGTATTTGTCATCTAAAATAAAGATACCATCTACTACTTTGTCTGGATAACTCGCTGGAACAATTTCTAATTCTTCCATTCCGCACATCATACCTTGTGATTCTACACCACGTAATTTTCCTGTATGGATAGCAACTCCTTTTGGTAACTCTGCTCCATCTTTTGCTACTGGTACAATTTGTCCAGTTTCTCCTACTTTAATGTTAGGTGCTGCTGTTACAATTTGAAGAATTTCTCCATTTCCAACATCTATTTTTGTTACCACTAGTTTATCAGCATCTGGATGTTTGGTAACTTCTAAAATTTTTCCAACAACAACATTTTTTATGTTGTTTCCTTTTTGCTCTATGGTTTCCACCTTAGAACCTGTCATTGTTAAGATGTCTCCTAATTTTACTGTGTCAACATCTATATCACTATATTCTTCTAACCACTCTCTACTTGCTTTCATTTTATTTCATTCCTTTCTCTAGGTACAAATCTAGTTGGAAAAAATTCATTTTTCAACCTTTTATTCCCTTCTTATGTTATATATTGTCATTATCTATATTGCCCATATCGATTTCCTTGATTATATTTTTTAGCGCCTTGCCAATTATTATATGTTGGTACAACTCTACCTTTTTTCGAACTACTGCTTTCATGAATATCATGTGATAATTTTCTATATTCTCCATTACCATTTACTTCATTCATAAATCGATCTCTTTTTTGCTCAAAAAGAGATTCTTCTTTTTTCGTTCTTAAAATTGTATTTGTCACACCCACCTCTTGTCCTTCAATCTGTTTTGTCTCTTCTTCCCTTAGCCAATACGTTGTATTCAAGCTTCCTGGTCTGGTTGGCACTGGTATATGATTAAAATATTCTTTTTTCTGTAACAATTTCATAGCTTCTGCTAATGTATATTCTTTTTCTTTTCTCCAATGTTTAAATAACCCCATTTTTTCATTTCTCCTTAATCAATTAAATTTTTAATTAATTTTTGTTATTTGTTAATTTAATATATTATTATATAATTATCAATTCATTTTTATTTTATGGAACGATTTGACACGTCCCTAGCGTTCCTAAAATTGTTTTAAGAATCTGATATCATTTTCAAATAATAATCTCATGTCTTCAATTCCATATTTTGCCATGGCTATTCTTTCTACACCAAATCCAAAGGCAAATCCTGAATAGATATCTGGATCAATTCCACAATTTTTTAAAACATTTGGATGAACTTCTCCACATCCTAATAATTCTATCCATCCTTCTCCTTTACATACTTTACAACCTTTTCCACCACATACAAAGCATGATACATCTGCTTCTGCTGATGGTTCTGTAAATGGGAAGTGATGTGGTCTAAAACGAATTCGAGTATTTTCCCCTAAACATTTTTTAGCAAACATCTCTAATGTTCCTTTTAAATCTGCCATAGAAATGTTTTTATCCACTACTAGTCCTTCTACTTGATGGAACACTGGTGAATGTGTTGCATCTACACTGTCTGATCTATATACTACTCCTGGGCATATGATTTTGATTGGTGGCTTTTGATTTTCCATAACTCTTGCTTGAACAGGTGATGTTTGACTTCTTAATACGATATCATCTGTGATATAGAATGTGTCTTGAACATCTCTTGCTGGATGATCTGGTGGTGTATTTAATTTGTCAAAATTATATGTTGCTTTTTCTACTTCTGGACCATCAGCAATTTCATATCCCATTCCTAAAAATATTTCTTCTACTTCTTCTATTATTTTGGTAATTGGATGTAAAGATCCTAAAACAACTTTTTTGCTTGGTTCTGTAACATCAATTGTCTCATTTTCTAATCTTTTTAAAAGTTCTTGATTTTTAAATTCTTTTTCTTTACTTTGAATTAAATTTTCGATTTCTTCTCTTAATTCGTTTACTAAACTTCCTATAACTGGTCTTTCTTCTGGAGATAATCCTCCCATTCCTCTTAAGATAAGGGTTAATTCTCCCTTTTTTCCTAAGTATTTTACTCTTAATTCGTTTAATTCTTTTAAATCTTTTGAATTTGATATTTCTTTAATAGATTTTTCTTTGATATTGGCTATTTGTTCTTTCATTTTGTCCATTCCTTACTCTTTTAAATTTAGGTTTTTAAAGGTTACCCATAAACCTTTTCTACTATATAGCAAAAATTAACATCTTCGATTTCGACACACACCTTTCTTATAATGGTCGATATTCTTTTGTTTGTTTATACTGTCCATATTTTCTGTTTAAAAAAGATGTTCTTTTTTCACTAATTTTCTTATTTTTTTCTGTAAGCAGTAGCACCTTTTTATTCTTTCTCTTCTCCTTAAAGTTGCTAACATATTCTATCTTATCTGTAAAATGGATTTTTAGAATATATACGCCCCATTCATTTAAAAATAAATTTGGTTCTACTTTTTTATTTGGAAATTCTTGTTTTGCTTCTTCAATATTTTTAATTAGTTGTTCCTTTGTAAAAGTCTTTGAATCAAAATAATATTCAAGACATTTTCCTTCATTATTCATATTTATCAACATCCTTTATTAAATTTTATTTAAAATTTAAACTTTTGCCATTGACCTATCTTGCTTTACAAAATACAAAAAACCATCTCTTCCTAGTTTTTGTTAGGACGAAATGGTTATTTTCCGTGGTACCACCTAAATTTATTAGTATCTTATATACTAACCTCGTTATAGTTTTAACGGTTCAACCGCCTTTTCCTACTATTGTTTCAAAAAAGGACCTAAAAAGTGAATTTTCTATATACGATATTTAATGGTTTCCAGCCAATGACCATTTTCTCTTGTAAATACTTAAAATATATATACTTTGCTTTTTAATTGGTTTTATTCTATTTTTCTTACAGATAATATTGTATCATAAAAAGGCTTGAAAAACAAGCCTTTTTTAGAAAATATTT
>CAMLUB010000046.1 GCA_946486515.1 uncultured Clostridium sp. | reverse complement strand
ATGAAAAAATGAGTTATGCAATTATTAGAAACACAAAATACAAAAGAGAAAATTTAAAAGGAATATTTAGACACAATGAAAGAAGAAATAAAAATTATTCAAATGAAAATATAGATAAAGAAAAATCATATTTAAACTATTCACTAAAATCTCCACAATATAGTTATGAAAAAGAATTTGACATAATAAAAGAAAAATATAATTTAAAAGGACAAATAAAAACAGTAAGTAATATAGCCTGTGAATATATAATAACATCAGATCATGATTATTTTGAAAGAATAGGAGAAGAAGAAACAAAGAGATTTTTTGAAACTGCATATAAATTTGTATCTGAATACAAAAATTTAGGAGAACAATATATAATGTCTGCAAAAGTGCATATGGACGAACAAACGCCTCATATGCATTTAGTATTTTTACCAGTAGTTCATACAACAGATAAAAAAGGAAATTCTATTGATAAATTGGCTTGTAGTGAATTTTGGAAAGCAAAAGACAGTTACAGACAACTACAAGATGCTTTTTACAAGTATATGGTGGAAAATGGATTTAATCTGCAAAGAGGATTACCAAAAGAAGAAACAGGTAGAGAGCATTATTCTGTTGAAGAATATAAGAAAATAACAAATTTTAAACAGACTAAAGAAATTTTGGATAATATGAAATTGGAATTGCCTGATGTTCCTGATATAACAGATATAAATATAAACAGATTATCAAAGAAAAGGGATGAAAAAATTTTAGAAGAAATTATAAAACCAAAGGATAATGTAATTCAAAATTTATATCAAGATAATATAAATTTACATAGGCAATTATCAAGACAAGCACAGGTTATAGAAGAGGCAGAAAAATACCAAAAAGAAAGAGATAATATAATAGCTGATAATGAAAAATTACACGATGAAGTAGATAATATAAAAATAGAGTATAATAAAAAAGAATTTGAAATGGAATGGAAATATACCAATAGAATCAATAAATTAGAAAAAGAAAATAACTTTTTACACAAAGTAGTAGATAGATTTAAGGAAACAATTGATATATTTATAACGTGGATTTGCAAAAAGTTTGATATGGGTGCTGAAAATAATTTGATTAGGGATTTTGAACGAGAAAATAATATTTCGTTAGATGCTGAAAAACAAATAAAACATGAAGAAAGAGAAAAAGATTTAGAGATGGAAATATAAGGAACAAAATTGTTGTTCCTCATTATTTCATATGTTTTAGTGCAAATTCACAAGCTTCTTTTAATTGTTGGAATAATAGTAGATAGAATAAAGGAAAAATTTAGTAAATAAATTCTTACAAAAATATTGTAAAAAAATTGCTTTATTGATAAAATATTATTGGATTTATATATTTTTTTATTTAACAATGAATGAGTTTTAATATATGTAATTGATAGAATTATAGTACAAAGGAGCTTTTTATGGAGAAGTTAGATTTACAAATCTTTAGAGCATTAAGGCAAGAAATTATAGATTATATTAACAAATTTAGAGAGGCAGAAGAGAGAGGAGAATATCTTTCTGATGAAGAAGGAGAACAATTTCAAGTAAGATATAAAGAAATTATAGAGATTTTGTCAGAACATGATTTAAGTGATATAGATTTTGAAGAATGGAGAGGAATGGCTTTATTTGCAGATGAAGATAATCCGATAGATTTTTCAAAAACAAAAGCAAATATAGATTTTTCTATTCTTGAGGAATATGATGCATATAAAACATTCCCTAATTTTAAAAGTTGCCAAATAAAAAATTTTGATTTTGAAAAATACGATTATTCTCCAGAGATGTTTGATGAAGAATTTAGAAAAGAAAATGAAGGAAGATTTTTAAGTGAGAATATACCAGAAGAAGTATCTGATAGATTTTATAAAGGGGAACTTACTTTAACAGATATTCAAAATAATCCTGAATTAGCTAATAAAATTGAAGAAAAAAATCTAGCTTATGGATTAAGAGATATTTATAAAATTATTGGTAGAGAAGAATTTTGTAAGCTAGATGCACAATTCGTTGATACAACAAGATATAGTTGGACAGAATTACTTAATTCTAATCCAAATTTAAGAATAGCAGAAGAGATCATGCCTGTTTTATATAGGTCTGCAAGAGAGCAAATAATTGGTTATTCAAACGAGGATGTAAATAGAAGATTTTATCATAGGCAAGATCAGTTAGGAGATAGGTTTAGAGAAGAGAATCCAGACTTGTTTTTAAGTGAGGAAGTACCTGAAAGAGTTAGAGAAAATTATTATGAACATTATTTATCTATGCGAGAATTTAGTGAAAATTTGCAATATTTTGAGGGGAAAACTGTAGCACAAGCATTTGTTGGTTATAGAGATGATAAAAAAATCATAAGCCTATATGGAGAGGGTATATATCAATTATTTGCAGATTATAAACCATTGATGGATAAAGTTATAGATGATTATTCTGCAATGAGTTCTATAGAAGTGCCTAGTGGACCTATAACAGAAGAACAAAGAAAAGAAATTATGAGTTCGGCTGTTTTTACATATATAACAAGAAATGGTTTTGAAAATATTCATAGTTGGGATGAAGTCAAAATGATTATAGATTTCACACCAATTGAACAATTACCTTTAACACCTGACACAAGAGAATTTATTGAAAAATATGGAATAGATACTTTGTTAGAATCTGGGTTAGATATGAAGTATTTATTTAAAGATTCCAAATTGTCTAGTTTAGAAGAAATATCTAGTTTAAAAGGCATAGATATCGAAGATATAAAGAAGCTAGTTGATAGAGATAGTAGAAGAGTATTAGAAAGTTATGATATAAAACAACTTTTAGAATATGGTATTAATGATCTATCTGAATTATCTGAAGCAACAAATGATTTAAAACATGTAAAAGAAATGCTAGAAAAAAGACCTATAGATTTAATTAATATGGGAAGATATGGCGATGCAAAGAAAAAATTTATAGAAAGATATGGAATAGATAATATAATTGCTTTAGATGAAGAAACTGGAGGTATGTTTTCTCATGAAATGTGGTCTAATGATATATATTTAACATTAATGGCTCATGCAGAGGGAAATGCCCCAAAATTAGATGCAGATAAGAAATTAACTTATGAAGAATTTAAAGATCGAATGTATGATATATTACTTCATGCAAGAGATGAAAGAGCTCCTTTACAAAGTAGAGATTATCCTGATTATGATTTTATACAAGGAAAATTTAGAGAAGAACATTCAGATATATTTATAGATGGAGAACTTCCAGAAGATGTAAAAAATGCTTTTTATACAAGACATATGACAGCAGAGATGTTAAGACAAAATCCAGAACTTATTCAATTATTGCAAGGGAAAGATTTAAGTAGAGCTTTTGCTAAAAATATGACAGCTGGAATAAGTATGCAAATGATGGATAAGAACGGAAATGCTATTGGAGGAGTTCCAAATACTGTAAACATGGCTCAATATCTTTCAGAAGAATTAGGACAAGAAGAGTTTTTAAAAATATGTGCTGATTATGGAAAATGTTTAGATAGTATTGGAATAATGACAAAAGGCAAAATTTCAGTGGAAAGTGTAAGAGAAACAATCGAACAAGCGATATACAAGGGAATACAAGAAAAAGGAATAGAGTATTTTGAAGAATTGCCATTAAGTTTTCAAGAGAAACATCCAGAATTATTTCTTCCCAAAGAAATTGATGAAGATATAAGAAATAGATTTTATGAGGGAAAATTATCTTTCGAAGATATTAGAAAAAATCCACAAATTAAGGAAATATTACTTACTAAAGATATTAGTGTTGGATTTGGAAGAACAAAATATGGACAACCAATGCTAGGCAGAAA
This sequence comes from uncultured Clostridium sp., assembly GCA_946486515.1. Taxonomy (GTDB): domain Bacteria; phylum Bacillota; class Clostridia; order TANB77; family CAG-508; genus CAG-269. The sequence continues at coordinate 4,986 of CAMLUB010000046.1, read as the reverse complement.
TGGTCAAAGATATGTAAAACCTATGTGGGAGAAATTAACTGAACAAGAAATAATGGATTTAGCAGAAGAGTACGGAAGATATTTAATAGATGTTAATGCTGATATTTTTATCGATGGACAAAGCAATGAGGAGAGAATACAAGCATTACAAGAGAATATAGAACGAAATATTTTAGATAGAAAATCTTTATATGGTCCAAGTGTACCTTCGTTTTTCAAACAAATTCATCCAGATATGTTTCTAGATAGTAATGCTCCTGATGAACTAAAATCTGTTTTTTATGATAGTTCAAGAATAGGTAGTAGAATTAATGGTGGTGGCATTGATTTTCAACTAATAAAAGAAAATCCAGAGTGGAGAGAGTTTTTACAAGGAAAAGATTTAAGTAGAGCATTTACAGAAGAATATAGTGAATTGTTTAAAAGATTTGATAATGCTACTATAATGAAGTTAGGAACAAGAAATCCAGAAACAATTGAAAAAATGGTTCAAAATCATAAAGAGGATATATTACAAAATTGGTATAGATCTACAGGTGGAAAATTTGTACCACATCATGTTGTTATGCTTAATTTCCCAGATGGAGAAATTGATAGTTTTCTTGGAAATAGTAAAAGATGGTCACAATTAATGAGAATTGATAATTATAACTTAAATGATGATGGCAAAGCTGCAATTTTAAAAGCATCTTATGCTATGGGAGTGTTTCAAGGCGACGATGACGGATTTAATAAAACAATGAAATTGTTTACAGATGTTCCTCAAGAATTAACACAAGAAGAATATGAAAAAGTTACAAGTATGTTTAGTGGAGCATTTGATCCATTTAGATGGAGTGGAAGTAATTTTGATCCTGAACAAAAAGATAAAGAAATGAAAAGTTTATTTGAACAAGCATATACTTTAAACGATGCTGGTAAATATGTCTTTAGTATGGATAAACAAAAAAATAAAGATAGTGTTAGAATGGTAAGAGAAATACTTGAAAAAGCTCAAATACCAAGAATATTAACACCAGAAAAAGCTCATCAAATGTTTGACTCGTTTGCAATGGAATACAATCCTGACTTTGTAAGATTCTTTAATGACAATATAGAAGAAATATTATCTAATCCAGAATATACAAAAGATATTGCAACGATACAAAGACAATTTAAAGATATAGTAAGAACAAATGCTGGTAGAAGATTAACTCTTGATGTAGCACAGGATTATATTAAAAGTATTGTATATACAGATATTGAAGTTGGAAATGAGGGAGTTGCAGAGCAAGCAAAAATTGCTGGATATTCTCAAAAAGATTTTGAAGCAATACAAAGTTTATTCAATGAGGGTGAAGTAAGAGATTTTTCAAGTATTCCAAGAATACAAGGAAGTACAAAAGGATATACTTATGAAATGCTTAGATGTGATGATCCACTAGCTTTAACAATTGGAACACTAACTGATTGTTGTCAAGAAATACATGGAGCTGGACAGACAAGTATGGAACATAGTGTTGTATCTCCAGATGGTAGAGTATTTTGTGTAAGAGATGCAGAAGGAAGATTGGTTGCACAAAGCTGGTTTTGGAGAAATCAATATACAGGATGTTTTGATAATATTGAAATACCTCACAGAATATTTGAGCTATATGAAAAAGAGCATCCAGATGTTGGTAGAAAAGGCTTAACTACAGATGTATTAGAAGTTTATAAAAAAGCAGCTCAAGACTTAATGCAAGAAGATGCGAGAGTATATCAAGAATTATTGGAAAATGGAACTATTACTCAAGAACAATATGATGCATTATTACTAGGAAAAGTTACAATTGGATTAGGCTACAATGATATTGCAGATGCAATTAGAACTGATAAAACAATACATGAAGAAAAAGATAAGGTTGGAGTAAAAGGTACAGATAGGTTACCACATCCATATACAGATGCAAGTACACAATATACAATTGCAGAAAGAGAAGGTACTATAAAATCAGAACATGAAAATTTATATGTTCATCAAGATGATGTACCTGTATTTGATGGAACAAATATGTCTAGCACAGTGCTACTAACAATGAAGAGAATGGAACAATCTACAGAAAGAGATAATTTAGCATATTTAAGTGAAAGAAGGGATGAGGAAAATCTACCAAAATCACAAAGAATTATCAATAGCATAGCAAGAGAATATGGACTTGATCCAAATAATACACGAGTAATGGCTACTGCAAGAATTGCTCTTATATATAGTAAAGACAAAGATAATAAGGTAAAAATAGGAGATTTATTATCTTCGCCATTAAAAACAGGATTAACTGAAGAACAAAAACAAAAAGCTACAGCACATATAATGTACCAAGTTAAAAAAGCATTAAAACAAATAGGGGTACAAGATTCAGAAGTTGATTTATCATCATTAAGTGAAGAACAACAACAGATGCTACAATCTGTTATGCAAGAAATAGAAAAAGAAAATGATGAAAGAGGTGAAAGATAATATGGATAATATAAGAGAAATATTAGGAAATGCAACAATGGCTTATACTAATATGGATGCAAATATAGATGGAAAAAAGGTAGCTCAAAATATATTTGAATTGTTAGATGAAAATAAGGAAAGTATAGAAAAAGCAAATAAAATTGATGTAAAAAGTAATAATGGATTTAAAATAAATTTTGATATGTTTCAAAAACTAAATAATGAAATCAATTCTATTAATGATGTTTATAGAAAAGTTATATCTATGAATCAAAATGAAAATAATTATTTAGAGGGAAAGCAAACAGATAATTTAGGAACTATATGTCTTGTTTATGATGGAAACACATATTGCTTATTAGAATTAGTTTTAAAAGCAATATTGACACATAATAGCATAATTATAACAAGCGAATCTGATTATATGAAAGCTACAAATGAACTAATTGTAATATTAATTCAAAGAATATTAGAGGCATATAACATAGATAGAAATTTAGTACAAATGCTATACACAAGCAGAATAGAAGAATTACTATTAAATAGTACAAGTATAAATAAAGTATTTGCTATTGGAAATAAAAGTTTCCAAGATAGAATAAGAAAAGCATCAAAAGTTGAAGTTATCAGCAAAGGATACAATTATTTTGACTTATATATTGAAGATTTAACCAATTTAACTTTCATCAAAAAAATAGTGAAAGAAGAAGAAAATATAGATATATATGTAAAAAGTGGTTTAAAAGTACCTTTTGATGATTACATTGAAGTAGAAGATATTGATGAGGCAACAGCACAAATAAATTTTAATACATCAGGATATAGTAGTAGCATATTTACAGATAATAATCAAAATGCATCAGTATTTTTAAGGGAAGTAAAAGCAGATAATGTATCTGTTAATAGCAGTCCTTTAATTGAAAGTATTGTTGATGTAGATATTAATTTACTTTTATCAAGAAAGAACATGTTTTATCCTAATCCTTTAGCAGAAGGAACAGGGAAAAATAAGTTTGAATTTCCTACAGCAAAGGCTATTCTTGAAAAGAATAAGAATAGAGCAGAACAAGCAATGATAGAAGAAATGCAAAAAGAAAATTCTAAACTAAAAGCAAATAGCGAGCAATTACAAAAACAAGCTAAAATACAATTGGATCAAAAAGAAATGGAAGTAAAAGATTTAAAAAGACAATTATATGAATCTCAAAGTCTTGCTAATAAATATATGAATATCTTTAGAAAATCATTTTTTAGTAGATTATTTAGTGGATTAAGAAAAGAAGATATTGAAAATGATACAAAATTGCTTTCTTAAAAGAGAGGAATATAGAAAAACAGAACAAGTAAGGTCACCTGTTCTGTTTTTTGCTATCTGAAATCCATTTTTCAAATTCTTTTGGAGTAATTTCTTTATTGAAATATTTTTGTTTCATGACAGCTCCGTCTTTTTTATACTTTTCAAATTTAGCAATGGCAGTATCTGTTCCATAATGTGAAACAGAGCTGGCAAGAGACATATATCTTTTTCTGTATTTATCTAAAAGAGTATCTTCTTTTAGTGATTTTTTATAAGCTAATTCTTTTCCAATTTGTCTACAAGTTTTGCCTGTATTTTTATATTCTACATTACAATATTTAGTCTCCTTTAAATTTGATGGAACAAAATAATATCCACAATTTTGACATTGCCTTATAGTGTTATGATTATCAGACATAAATTCTTTAAATATTAGAGCTATTATTCCAAAAATGTCATCACTTTCAAAATAGTAAGGAATATTATACTTATTAACATCAATATTTACAAAGATTAAATCAAAAGTTTCAAACTTAATATTTAATTTCTTCATAAATCCATTTATTTCTGTTTCATTATATTTAATTGATTTATCTTCTAAAAAATTTTTTTCATCTTGTCTTATTTTCTGTATGTCTTCTGGAGTAAATTCAGCTTCTTCCTCAATTTTTTTGAAAAAATCAGTATCGTATGGTAATCTTAGATTTTTTAATAAAGTATATTTAAGGTATAAAAATTCTTCCCTATATTCTTTTACAATTTCATTTAGTTCATTGTTAAATTCAGAAAATGAAAGTCTTAAATGTTTGGATGAATTGCGATTTGCTTTTTTGATTTTGGGATGTCTTTTATAATATAAGCTTTCAAAACAAAACCAAAAAACAAAAGATCTGCAATCTTCATCATCTTCAAAATCTGTATTTAAAAACATAAGTAGAAAAGAACCTATTGGGTTAATCATATGTTCGGCTAAATATGATGAAAAAAATATCTTTTTACTTTTATCATAATATATGCGTTTGAAAACAAATAATTCTAGTCCAAGATTTTTATCAAAAGCTAGTTTAAAATCCAAATGGAACACCTCCACATCAAACAACCTAAAATTAATAAAAAATTTTTTGAGATTGTACAGTGTGAATTTCTAAAATTCACAAATATAATGTATACAACACTTAATTGACATAATTTTACTACAAAAAGTAAAAAAAGTCAAAAAATGGAAATG
>CAMLUB010000045.1 GCA_946486515.1 uncultured Clostridium sp. | reverse complement strand
TCACAAACAGAAGAAGAAATCTTAAGAGGAATTCGAGAAGCAAAAGATATGTCAGAATATGATAGCTTGTCAGATAGTGCTTATTTAAGAGCAAAAGAGGATTACTTAATTGGAATTAATTTTTCCAGATTATTATCTATCATATTTGGAAGAAGATTGGCACAAAATATTCATGAAGATAGAGCATCGATTTCTGTGGGAAGAGTGATGACTTGTGTATTAGGAATGGTCGTATCTCGTGAAAGGGAAATCCGAAATTTTGTGAAAACAAAGTATTATAAAATTATGGGAGAATTTGGAGAAGAACAGGCTTCTTTTAAAGCAGATTGGAAGGCAACAGAAAAATCAACTGTATGGGAATCTCCGAAATTATATAATGAAACAGGATTCAAAAAAGAAAAAGATGCGAAAGAATTTATTGCAAGTTTAAGCAATAAAAAAGCAGTGATAACAGAACTCAAAAAATCAAAACAAAAAGAAAATGCACCATTATTATTTAACTTAGCAGAAATTCAAAATGAATGTACCAAACGATTTAAAATTAAACCAGATGAAACATTAGAGATTATTCAAAATCTATATGAGAAAAAATTAGTTACCTATCCTAGAACAGATGCGAGAGTATTATCGACAGCAGTTAGCAAAGAAATTAATAAAAATTTAAATGGAATTGCAAAAGGTTGTAAAGATGAAGAAATACAAGGATATATTAAAAAGATGGTAGAAGAAAAATATTCTACGAATTTAGCAAAAACAAAATATGTGAACGATAGTAAAATCACAGACCACTATGCCATTATTCCAACAGGGCAAGGATATGAAAATTTTAATGGGTTACCACAATTGCAGAAAGATATTTATTTGGTGATTGTCAAACGTTTTTTAGCGATTTTCTATCCACCAGCAGAATACAATAAGATTCAATTAACGATTGAAGTAGAAATGGACAAAGAGAAAAAAGAAACTTTTACAACAAGTGGAAGAGTTTGTATTAATCAAGGATTTTTAGAAATCTTAAAACCAGTAGATAAAGAAAATAAAAAGAAAAAGTCTACAAATAGTGAGCAAGATGTGGAAAACAAAGACACAGAAAACAAAAATGGTGAAAATAAATCAGCAGACTTAGAAATATTAAAGAAACTAAAAAAAGGACAAGAGGTATTAATTAAGAATTTTGAAATTAAAGAAGCTGAAACTTCACCACCAAACAGATATAATTCAGGTTCCATTATTCTAGCAATGGAAAATGCAGGAAAATTAATAGAGGAAGAGGAATTAAGAGAACAAATAAAAGGTGCTGGAATTGGAACAAGTGCCACAAGGGGAGAAATTATTAAAAAATTAGAAAAAATCAATTACATAGAAATTAATAATAAAACCCAGATTATTACACCAAGTCAAAAAGGAGAATATATCTATGATATTGTATTACAATCTATGCCAGATATGTTAAATCCAAAATTGACAGCTAGCTGGGAAAAGGGATTAGATATGGTGGCTAAAAAAGAAATTAAGCCAGAGGAGTTTATGACAAAACTAGAAAATTATATTAATAGTAAATTTAATAAATTAGTGGTAAAGATGTAAGTGTTAGAATGTATACAACATTACTCAAACTTGCTTTTCAATGAGCAGCTATTCCTGGCATACACATATAAGATTTTTCGGTTCAATACAATAATTAAGAATTTCTAATATGATTTTTTGAGCCTTAGGCTCAATCAAGTTATATATTCATTTCGCATAATATGTCCAATAGGATTGAAAAAGTATTAGAAATGAATATATAAACTTGATTGCCCGTGAACATCCCTCAGAAAATCATTTAAGAAATTCTAAATTATCTTCAATCACATTCAAAATCTTATATGTGTATGCCAGGAATAGCTGCTCATTGAAAAGCAAGTTTGAGTAATGTTGCTCTATTGTGATATTTTAATTTATATTTGCTTAAACAATAGTACCACCATTGACATGAATAATTTGACCAGTGACATAGCGAGAATCATCAGAAGCTAAATATAAATAGGCAGGGGCAAGTTCAAAAGGTTGACCTGCTCTTTTTAATGGTGTTTCTGTACCAAAAATAGAAACTTCTTCTGCCGTAAAAGAAGCAGGAATAAGTGGCGTCCAAATAGGTCCGGGAGCAACAGCATTGACCCTTATTTTGCTATCTGCTAAGGATAAAGCTAATGACTTTGTAAAAACAGTAATGGCACCTTTAGTAGAAGAATAATCAATTAAATTTTTCTTTCCAGCAAAAGCGGTAATAGAAGAAGTATTAATAATACTAGCATTTGCTTCTAAATAAGGAAGAACGGCTTTGGTTAAATAGAAAAATGAAAAAATATTAGTTTCAAATGTATTTTTTAGTTGTTCTGCGGTAATATCTAATATACTATTTTGCGGAAATTGTACACCACAATTATTTACTAAAATATCGACTTTTCCAAAAGTTTTTAAAGTTTCATTAATAACTTGTGTAGAACTTTCTTCTTTTCGTAAATCACATGCAATTAATAAACATTTTCTACCATAATATTCAATAACTTCTTTTGTATAATTGGCATCTTCATGTTCATTCAAATAAGCAATGACAATATCACAACCTTCTTTTGCAAATAAAACAGCAACTGCTCTACCGATACCACTATCACCACCAGAAATAATGGCTACTTTTCCTTGAAGCTTTCCACTTGGTACGTCATTTTGATTATCGAAAATAGGTAGTGGATTCATTTCGTTTTCTATTCCAGGCTGTACAGATTGGTGTTGAGGTGGAAATGTAATTGGTTGTTGATTGCAAACTGTTTCAAAATTGTAATAGGGGATAAATGGGTAATCATTCATAATAACATTCTCCTTTATATCATATATAGTAATCTTTGTATGTTTTTATATACTTTTTTATTATATGCAATCCTTTTATATTTATGCTTATAAAAATATATACAAAAACTATTTATATTTTCTAAAAAAAGTAGTATAATGTATAAATCAAACAAACAAAGAGAAAGCAGATTTGTACCTTAGGAGGGAATGAGATTAAGAATGAATACAATACTAGGAGAACTTGGAAAATCTCGGGAAGTTTGTAACATTGGTAAATCAAATAGAAAAAGAAAAAAGTCCGATAACGATATCGGGCTTAACTGGCGTGGGAATGGTAGAACTATTAGCCAGTATCAATGAATATGCCAAAAGACCAATTTTAATTGTTACATACAATGAAATTCAAGCAAAAGAAATTGTAGAAAATATAAAAGCATTTATAGATAAGGGAGACATCTTTCCCAAAAAGGAAATTGTCACTTATGACTATATTGCAGAAAGTAAAGACTTACCTTATGAAAGAATAGAAGTTTTAAGTAAAATTAAGGAAAAAAGAAATCCAATCATTGTCACAACCATAGAAGCACTTATGCAAAAATTACCACCAAAAGAGGTATTATTTAAAAACTTACTACATTTCAAAGTGGGAGATATATGTTCACTAGAAGATATTAAGAAAGCATTAGTCAATTTAGGATATGTGAGATGTGACTTAATAGAAGGAAGAGGTCAATTTAGTGTTAGAGGTGGGATTTTAGATATTTCTGTTTCTGACAAAATTGGTGTGAGAATTGAATTTTGGGGAGATGAAGTAGACTCTATTAGAAATTTTGCCATTGTTAGTCAAAGGTCAATTAATACTTTAGAAAAAGTTGAAATTTATCCAGCACATGAATACATATTAGAACAATCCATAGAACAAGTATGCAAAAATATCAGAAATTTAAGTGTAACTGAAGCTCAAAAAGAAATTGTAGAAGAAGATATAGAACAAATTATTGGTGGAAATTACATCAGTAAGATTGATAAATATTTTGATTGTTTTTATACCAAATCTACAACAATATTAGACTACTTGTCAGATAAATATATTATTGCATTAGATGAAGAAAGAAAAATAGAGCAAAGGACGGAAAATATCAAGCAGGATAGAAAAAATCTAATTAGTGCTTTAGTGGAAAAAGAAAAAATGATTCCACAGGCATTAGAAGATACGATTGAATATGAAGAAATCGAAGATATTTTAGAAAATGGAAAAAGAAATGTAATCTATTTAGAAAAACAAGATAGCGTGACCAACAAGCAAGCAGAAAAATATGTTTTTGAATATAGAGAAGTGAATTTCTATAAAAGTGAGATTGAAAACTTATTCCAAGAATTGAAAGAAGCCTTAAAGCAAAAAAAGAGTGTATATCTATTAGTTGAGAATAAGGAAAAGGCGAAAAAACTAAAGGAAATATTAGAAAAAGAAGAAATTATTTGTAAAATAGAAGAAAAACTAGACAAAACTATTGTTGTAAAAACAGTAGAAAAAGTCGTTACTATTGGAATTGGAAAACTATCAGCAGGTTTTGAAAATTATGAAATCAATCAATTAGTGATTTCAGCAGATGAATTAATCAGTGGAGAAAGAAAAAAAAGAAAAGCCGTTCATTCTGCTTATACAGAAGGAGAAAAAGTTGTATTTGCAGATTTAAAAATAGGAGATTATGTGGTTCATAAAACCTATGGAATTGGTATTTATATTGGTGTCAATACCATTAAAGCAGATGGAACGATTAAAGACTATATCAAAATCAAATACAAAAATGATGATATTTTATATGTACCAACAAACCAAATGGATATGATTCGAAAATATGTTGGTGGAGATAAGATTAATCCGAAAATTAATCGATTAGGAAGCAAAGAATGGGAAAATACCAAAACAAGAGTTAAGAAAAATTTAAGAGAAGTGGCAACAGAATTAATCGAGTTATATGCCAAAAGAGAAAAATCACAAGGGTTTGCTTTTTCAAAAGATACACCTTGGCAAAATGAATTTGAAGCAAAATTTCCATATCAAGAAACAGATGACCAATTACGTTGTATTGAAGAAGTGAAAAAAGATATGGAAAATCCGAAACCAATGGACAGATTATTATGTGGTGATGTTGGATATGGTAAAACAGAAGTGGCCATAAGAGCAGCATTTAAAGCTGCGATGGACCAAAAGCAAGTAGCCTATTTAGCACCTACAACAGTCTTAGCAGAACAACAATATCAAGAATTTAAAGAAAGAATGAAGGATTATCCAATCAAAGTAGAGATATTAAACAGATTTAAATCTGCAAAATATCAAAAAGAAGTCATCAAAGGCTTGAAATTAGGAGAAGTCGACGTTGTGATAGGAACCCATAGAATTCTTAGCAAAGATGTAGAATTTAAGGATTTAGGTTTATTAATTATCGATGAAGAGCATCGATTTGGTGTAAAAGATAAAGAGAAAATCAAACAATACAAAACCAATGTAGATGTCTTAACCATGACAGCAACACCAATTCCAAGAACTTTACACATGTCTATTGTAGGTGTAAGGGATATGTCTGTTATCTATGAACCACCACATAATAGAAGGCCTGTACAAACCTATGTATTAGAATATGACAGAGAAGTGGTAAGAGAAGCAATTACAAAAGAATTAGAAAGAGATGGGCAAGTATTTTACATCTTTAACAATGTGGAAAATATCCAAAGAAAAGCGGATGAAATATCAAGGCTTGTACCAGAGGCAGAAGTTTCTTATGCACATGGACAGATGTCAGGAAATCAAATTGAAGAAATCATGAATGATTTTATTCAAAAGAAATCCAATGTATTAGTATGTACAACCATTTTGGAATCTGGAATTGATATACCAAATGCGAATACCATTATTGTTGAAAATGCAGATAGAATGGGATTAGCACAGTTATATCAAATACGAGGAAGAGTAGGAAGAAGTGACAGGCAAGCCTATGCATATATTACCTATAAACGAGATAAATTGTTATCAGAAGTAGCAGATAAGAGATTAAAAGCGATAAAAGAATTTACCGAATTTGGTTCAGGATTTAAAATCGCGATGCGTGATTTAGAAATCAGAGGAGCAGGAAGTTTACTTGGAGAGATTCAATCAGGACATTTAGAACAAGTAGGATATGATACGTATTGTAATTTATTAGATGAAGTCATCAAAGAAATGAAAGGTATTGAAGTAAAACCAGAAGTGGATATTCAAATAGATCTAAATGTAACTAGCTATATTCCAGATGACTATATCTCAGATGCTAACCAAAAAATCGAAATTTATCAAGATATTGCACTATGTAAAAATGAAGAAGACATTCAAAACATCATTGATGAAATTATTGATAGATTTGGTAATATGCCAGCAGAATTAGAAAACTTAATGGATATTGCAAGAATTAAATATTTAGCAAAAGCGTTAAATATATCCAAGATTGCAAGCAAGAAAACAGCAGTTGTATTTACTTTTGAAGAAAGCCAATTTCCATATGATGTCGCAAAACTTGTAAAGGAATATGGAAACAAGTTAAAATTCTCAGCAGGCATTAAACCTATGATTACTTTAGAGATTGGTACAGATAATGAAATGAAAATTTTAAATGATGTGACAGAATTTTTGAAGAAATTAGCGAAATACAAAAAAGAAGAGGATAAAGAAATGATTGATGATAAGCAATCATAATAAAGAATAAAATTTAAAACTCCAAATTATTAGATGAAAAAACTAATAATTTGGAATTTTTAAATTTTCAGCCAAAAGTTTGATGCTTTTAGCTGAATCACATTACTATGCAGTATCTAAGATACTGGATCACAATGTAATAATATTATATACAATTAGTTATATTTTATAACAAAAAAACGATAGTCTTAACGACTATCGGATTAAAATGATTGCGTTGCTTTCACAACGGATCACAATGTATTTCTAAACTCATTATATCATATCTAACATAAAAGTCAAATGTTTTTTGTGAATTATTGCCATTTAGTCATACAATAATATTTTTGCATAGCAGAATTAATTTTATTCCAATCATTTAAAGTGATTTTAACTAATTTTCCTTTTATTCTAAAAGGTGTGAGAATTCTTAGTTTGCTAACATTCCTTAATTGTTCAATTAAGACTGTTGAAGATTGATTTTCTAAATCTATATGATACCATCTCGTATCATTTATCCTTTCAGAAGTTAAAGGTAATACTGTACAAATAGAAGATTCTTTTTTTGTTTTAGCAATTAAGACTGGTCTAATCTTATTTTGTTTACTACCTATGTTAATTCCTAAATTGCACCAATAAATAAAATTATTTATAATAGAAAAAGGTGGCATTTCTTTAGTAAATTTGATTTTTGCTTTGTCTTTTATCCATATAGCATATTCAAGAGCTAAATATGAATGGATGCTTTGCAATATGATTTTTGTATCATCAAACTGTTGATTAATTTTAATATACATGGACATCACCTCGTTTTTAAAGTATAACACATTTTAAATCAAAAGTAAACAAAAGTTCGTATATATTTTTAAAATTATATGTATGCATATTGCTAAAATTAAAAAAAAGTTATAAAATACAATCATACAAAAAATGTATGGTTGTATTTTAATTTATAAATTATATTTTATATGTACTATATATGCAACCATATTTATATAATACAAAAATATCAACATAATAAACAAAGAAAAAGGGAAAAACATGGAAAAATCAAAAGTATATTTTACAGACTTTAGAGCAAGACCGGGATATAACTTATTACAAAAATTAGAAAAATTAATGAAAAAAGCAGGAATTGAAAATATTGATTTCAAGAATAAATATGTAGCGATTAAAATTCATTTTGGAGAACCAGGAAACTTAGCATATTTAAGACCTAACTATGCAAAAGTAGTTGCAGATGTTGTCAAAGAATTAGGAGGAAAACCATTTTTAACAGATTGTAACACCTTATATGTTGGCGGAAGAAAAAATGCACTTGACCATTTAGAGGCAGCATATGTGAATGGATTTAGTCCATTTTCAACAGGATGCCATGTCATTATTGCAGATGGCTTAAAAGGAACAGATGAAGCATATGTAGATATTGATGGAGAATATGTAAAAACAGCAAAAATAGGAAGAGCCATTATGGATGCAGATATTGTCATATCTTTAAACCATTTTAAAGGACACGAAGGAACAGGATTTGGTGGAGCTATTAAAAATATTGGAATGGGTTGTGGTTCAAGAGCTGGAAAAATGGAAATGCATAGTAGTGGAAAACCAAATGTTATTTTAGAAAAATGTAAAAAATGTAAACAATGTATCAAGATTTGTGCACATGGTGCTATTTCCTATAATGAAGAAGGAAAAGCAGTTATCGACCACAATAAATGTGTGGGATGTGGTAGATGTATTGGAATTTGTAATTTTGATGCGATTAAATCACCAAATGATGAATCAGCAGATATTTTAAATAAAAAGATGGCAGAATATGCATTAGCAGTTGTAAAAGATAGACCACAATTTCATATTAGTTTAATTTGTGATGTTTCACCAAACTGTGATTGTCATGCAGAAAATGATGCACCAATTGTTCCTAATATTGGAATGTTAGCTTCATTTGACATGGTTGCGTTAGATAAAGCTTGTGCAGATTTGGTTAATAAACAAGAAGTTTTTCAAAATAGTGCATTAGGAGAAAATATAAAGAAAAAAGTGGAAGGACATGACCATTTCCATATCAATCATCCAGATACCAATTGGGAAAGCCAAATTGAACATGGAGAAAAAATTGGTTTGGGTAGTTCTGAATATGAATTGATTGAAATGAAATAAGAAATTTAACCTTGTTATATATGAAAAATTTTATATAATTTAAGACAAAAGTTAAATTTTTTAAATAATAATAAAATTTATAAAAATGGAAACTATAGTTATTAAAGAGCGAAAAAAAACACATTTCCTTGATTTTACCGTATAGGGTGTGTTATAAAACTGGAGGCATTTATGCAAGTAATATCAAGTAAAGATAATGAAT
>CAMLUB010000044.1 GCA_946486515.1 uncultured Clostridium sp. | reverse complement strand
CACAATATTGAAATAAAATTATTTGAAGGTGTAGTGGGAAAACTAAGAATTGATGTTATTTCAGAATAAAAAATAAAAGTATATAGAAATCAATAGAAACATAGATTAGAAATTGAAAAATGTTGTATATAAAAAATCTATATATGCCAAAATATACATGGATTTTTATGTACAACAAAAGTGAAATAGCGGAGGGAAAAAATGGAATTAGGAAAAGTACCACCACATGATATAGAAGCTGAACAAGCTGTTTTGGGAAGTATGCTAACAGATAAAGATGCTGTTATATCTGCGATAGAAGTTTTAAAAGAAGAGGATTTCTATAGAGCAGATAATAGATCTATTTATGAAGCAATTATGAACTTATATAAACGAGCAGAACCAATTGATATTATTACGGTAAAAGCAGAATTAGAATCTTTAGGAAAATTTGAACAAGTAGGTGGATTAGAATATTTAGCCAGTTTACCAGACAAAGTTCCAACAACAGCAAATGCAATGAAATATATAAAAATTGTAGAAGAAAAAGCCACTTTACGAAATTTAATAAAAACAGCAAATGAAATTATTGAATTAGGATATGACCCAACAGAAGATGTATCAGATATCATGGAAGGTGCTGAAAAAAAAATTTTTAATATTATGCAAAATAAAGATAAAAAAAGTTATTCACCAATAAAAGATATATTGGTAGATAGTTTTACACAATTAGAAGAATTGTATAATAGAAAACAACATATTACTGGGGTACCATCTGGTTTTACAGAACTAGACTATAAAACAGCAGGATTTCATGGATCTGATTTAGTTTTAATTGCTGCAAGACCAGCAATGGGAAAATCCGCATTTGCTTTAAACATAGCAACAAATGCAGCAGTACGTGCAAATATACCGGTGGTCATATTTAGTTTAGAGATGTCAAAAGAGCAAATGGGAAACAGGATTTTGTGTAGTGAAGCCATGGTAGATAGTAACAAAGTTAGAACAGGAAAATTAGAAGAAGATGACTGGACAAAACTAGCAGGAACCATAGGACCATTATCAGATTCAGAAATCTATATAGATGACACACCAGGAATATCTGTAACGGAAATCAGAGCTAAATGTAGAAAACTAAAATTAGAAAAAAATATAGGAATGGTTGTTATCGACTATTTGCAATTGGTACAAGGAAGTAATAAACGAAATGGAAGTCGTGAGCAAGAGATATCAGAAATCAGTAGATCTTTAAAAATACTTGCAAAAGAATTAAACGTACCAGTTATCGCACTATCACAATTATCAAGAGCAGTAGAACAAAGACCAGACCATAGACCAATGTTATCAGATCTAAGAGAATCTGGAGCAATTGAGCAAGATGCAGACATTGTTATGTTTTTATACAGAGATGATTATTATAATAAAGATAGTGAAAAAAAAGACATAGCAGAAGTTATTATAGCAAAACATAGAGGAGGATCATTAGGAACAATAGAGCTTTTATGGTTAGGAAGTTATACAAAATTTGTTAACTTAGAAAAACGATTTGATGATTAAGTTGCCAAAGGGGACGTGCCATTTTGACAACTCCGAAATTGAGTTAACATTTTATGATATATCCAAAGAAAGAATATAGGGGCATAAATTTTATATAGAGAGGTGAATTTATGCCAAGAATAGCAAGGAAAGATATGATAACATCATTTTTTCATATCATTACACAAGGAATTGATAAAGAGTACATTTTTGAAAAACAATTAGATAAAGTAGAATATGAAAAATGTATATTATTGTATAAAGAAGAATTTCATATTCAGTTATTAACATATTGCATTATGGATAATCATACACATATTGTAGTTCATGTAGAAGAAAATGAAAATATGGCAGAATTTATGCATAAAGTAAATACACAATATGCGATATATTACAATAAAAAATATAACAGAACAGGATATGTTTTTAAAA
Organism: uncultured Clostridium sp.; assembly: GCA_946486515.1. Taxonomy (GTDB): domain Bacteria; phylum Bacillota; class Clostridia; order TANB77; family CAG-508; genus CAG-269. The sequence goes on along the minus strand of CAMLUB010000044.1, from coordinate 7,110 downwards.
ATCGATATAAATCACAAATGATTACTTCATTAAAACATTTATATAGATGTATAGATTATATTCATGATAATCCTGTAAAAGCAGGAATTTGTACAGACAGAGGTCAATATGAATTTTTAGGATTTGTAAAATTATATCAATCAGATCAAAAGCAAGTTAGAAAAACATTGAAGAACCAATTAGATTGTTATCTAATGAAAACGAATGATAAAAATGCAGATAATGTGGAATTTGACAATTCAAACATGGAATTTATAGAAGATATAAAAATAGATAAAAAATTGATTTGCAAAGAAGAATTAGAAAAATATATAGAAAAAGAACACATAAACAAAGAAAATTTGCTAAAAGACAAAGAAAAATTGAAGAAAATTGTTTCTATATTAAAAGCAAAAAATATTTCTTACAGAGTAATGGAAGAAAACTTAAGAATAGGAAGAGAAACTTTAAGAAAATTACAAATACAATAAATAAATTTAAATCATGTAATCAATAAAGGAGAAAAAATGGGGACAAGAATAAAAGAAGATTGCTATATAAAAGTAATAAGAACCATACAAAAATATAAATTAATTCATGAAAATGATAAAATTGTCATTGCAGTATCAGGTGGACCTGATTCTATGTGCTTACTAGAAATATTAAGAAAACTAAAACAAGAAAGTTGCCAAAATGGCACGTCCCCTTTGGCAACTTTTGATTTTGTGGTGGCACATGTTAATCATATGATAAGGGAGGAAGCAAAAGAGGATGAAGCTTTTGTTAAGAATTATTGTATGAAATTTGATATACGTTTTTTTGGAAAAGGTATAGATGTTCAACATATTGCTAATACTAATAAAATGAGTATAGAAGAAGCTGGAAGATATGCAAGATATCATTTTTTTGATGAGGTTTTGCAAAAAATAGGTGGAAATAAGATTGCGATTGCACATAATAAGAATGATAAGGTTGAAACAATGATTATGAATGCATTACGAGGATGTGGTGTACAAGGTTTGAAAGGAATTGAACCTATTAGGGATAAATATATTAGACCTTTGATTGAATGTGATAGAAAAGAAATCGAAGCATATTGTGAAGAGCAACAGATTGTTCCTAGAATAGATAAAACGAATTTTGAAAATGTGTATACGAGAAATAAAATTAGGAATATTATGATTCCGTATATAGAAAAGGAGTTTAATCCTAATTTTATAGAATCAATGAATCGACTTTCTAATATTGTATCTGAACAAGAAGAGTATATACAAAAACAAGTTGAAAATGTATATAACCATATTGTTATAGAAGAAAATTTTTATACAAATTTGACGGGTAAAAATAGTTTACTTGAACAAACAACTGATGCAAAAGTCAAACAAACAACTGAGCAAACAATTAAACAAATGACTGAACAAACAACTGAATACATGGCTAAACATACAATTGAACAGACCAATATGAAAGATAGGAAATATGCAAAAGATGAAGAATACATTATATTAAATCTAAAAGGATTTAACACACAAGAAAAGGTAATAAAATCTAATATTATTTTATATACTATAACAAGACTTTTTCATACAACAAAAGGAATTGAAAAAATACATATAGAAGATATCATCAAATTATGTGAGAATAATGTAGGAAATAAGTTTTTAAAGCCAAATAAACATTTAAAAATTTTTATAAAAAATGGAAAAATAAAAATTTCGAAGGAAGTATGAGTAGCCGTAATACTTTAGAAAACTTAGATATATTGTAACAAAAAAGAAATACAAAAAACTATTGAAAAAGAAAAAACAATGTGATAGAGTGCAAAAAGATAAAAGAGTGTGTGTTAGTGTGATACAAGAATTTGATGCACAAATAAACAACAAGTATGATAGGAGGAATTATTTTGAAAAACGGAATCAAAACATTAGCCATGTGGTTAATTATCATTGTCATTTTTTCAATTGTATTATCATCTATTGTAGAAAACAGTAATTCAAGATTAAAATACTCAGAATTAATGACAAATATCAATAGCAATAATGTTAAGTCTATTGTCATTCAAGCTGATGGAAAAACAGCAGAAGTAGAATTAAAAGATGATAATATTAGAAAAGAAGCAAATATACCAGATATGGGAACATTTATGACATATGTAGAAGAATTCATAAATAATGGAAACTTTACATTAGAAGAAAAATCAGAGTCTATCTTTATGTCATTACTTCCATTGATAACTCCATTTGCCATCTTAATTATATTTATGCTTTTCTGGTTCTTAACAATGGGAGGTGCTAGTAGTGGAAATCCTGGAAGTAAAACCATGTCATTTGGAAAAAGTAAAGCCAGAATGATGACACCAGCAGAGAAAAATAGAATTACATTTGAAGATGTAGCAGGTGTAGACGAAGAAAAAGAAGAATTAGAAGAAATTGTACAATTTTTAAAAAATCCAAAGAAATTTACAGATATGGGAGCTAGAATACCAAAAGGTGTATTATTAGTTGGTCAACCAGGTACAGGAAAAACCTTACTTGCGAAAGCAGTAGCTGGAGAAGCAGGAGTACCATTTTTTATCATTAGTGGTTCAGACTTTGTGGAAATGTTTGTTGGTGTTGGTGCTTCAAGAGTAAGAGACTTATTTGATCAAGCTAAGAAAAATGCACCATGTATTATCTTTATAGATGAAATTGATGCTGTTGGACGTCAAAGAGGTGCTGGTCTTGGTGGTGGACATGATGAAAGAGAGCAAACATTAAATCAATTATTGGTTGAAATGGATGGATTTGCAGAAAATGAAGGAGTTATTGTGCTAGCTGCAACGAATAGACCAGATGTATTAGACAAAGCTTTATTAAGAGCAGGAAGATTTGATAGACAAATTGTAGTTGGATTACCAGATGTAAAAGCAAGAGAACAAATATTAGAAGTGCATAGTAGAAAGAAAAGATTAGCAGATGATGTAGATCTAAAAATCATTGCAAAAAATACATCAGGATTTGCAGGAGCTGACTTAGAGAACATATTAAATGAAGCAGCATTATTAGCCGCTAGAAGAAATATGAATGAAATCGGAATGAGAGAAATTGAAGATGCCATGGTAAAAGTAACCATGGGACCTGAAAAGAAAACAAGAGTAAGAAGTGATAAAGAAAATAAATTAGTGGCATATCACGAAGCAGGTCATGCAGTGGTAAGTCATTTCTTGGAAACACAAGATCCAGTACATGAAATATCCATTGTACCAAGGGGCATGGCTGGTGGATATACTATGTATAGACCAACTGAAGACAAAAACTTTATGTCAAAAACAGAAATGGAAGAAAATATCGTATCACTTTTAGGTGGTAGAGTCGCAGAAGCACTTATCTTAAATGATATATCAACAGGTGCAAGTAATGATATTGAAAGGGCAACACAAATTGCTAGAAGTATGGTAACCAAATATGGTATGAGTGAGAGAATAGGTGCATTGACACTAGGATCTAATCAAGATGAAGTATTTTTAGGAAGAGATTTTGGTCATACAAAAGAATACTCAGAAGAAACAGCAGCAGTTATTGATGAAGAAACAAAGAAGATTGTTGATACGGGTTATAACAGAGCAAAGAAAATATTATCTGATAATGTGGATAAATTACACAAAGTGGCTGGAATTTTATTAGAGAAAGAAAAGATTAATTCTGAAGAGTTTGAAGCAATATTTGCAGAATAATAAAATGTCGCATTGAGTTTGTTTCTCATTGCGACATTTTGCATTTTTGTGGTATATGAAATTAATGAAATATTAAGGACGTATGATGTACGTCTATTTTTTATACAATAGGAAATAATATGAAACTTTAAGTTACTTAGGCTCAAAGTGAAAATAAATTTCTTATATTTTATTTTCAAAAGAAAAATCGAGGTTTTCCTATACCAGAACGTCGCTTTGCTCTAACGATTGCACACAAATTTTACTAGCGTAAAATTTGGCGCCGAACAATGACGCGGTCTTTGAAATATTATGAACAGAAAAAATATTAAAAAAAGCCCGCTATTGTTCTAGTAAAACATAATGACAATAAAAAGTAAAAAAAATGTAATAAAAATTTAATATAAAAAAAGAATAAGCAGAAGAAGAAAAGACGTAAAAGAAGAAGATAAATGAAAATTATAGAAAAAGTACACCATATTTATAAAGATGAAAATAATATATATAGTATGTGTAAAAGTTATAGTATAAAAAATAAAGGAGATGTTACCACATATGAACAAAGGAAAGAAAATCATTATTAAAATTATGGCAATATTTACAATCACTATGCAAATGGGAGGAATACTTTTACCCCATTTTGCTACAGAAGTTAAGGCAGTAGCGCAGGTACAGCAAGAAACAGTAGGAGGAATACAACCAGAAACTGTAGAAGAAGTGCAAGCAGAGTCAACAGAAGAAAATCTAAAAAAAACAGAAGAGATTACAAGAAATTATGAAATTAAAGATGAAGAAACATGGGATATTTCAAAAAATGGAGATGGGAGTGTTATAGCCAATTGGACATTAAGTGATAGAGGATTAAAAATATCTGGAACGGGTGAGATGAAAAATTGGGAATATAATGAAGAAGGATTGTGGCGTAATACCCAATATGAAGGGATTATAAATAATGTAATCATAGAAGAAGGTATCACAAACATAGGAGAATATGCTTTTTCTGGATGTAGTAATCTAACAAATATTCATATTCCAGATAGTGTAACAAGCATAGGAAATAACGCATTTTTTGGATGTAGTCGTTTAGAAAGTATAGAAATCCCAGAAGGCGTAACGAGCATTGAATATGGAGCATTTTATAGATGTAGTAGCTTAGAAAGTATAGAAATCCCAGAAGGAGTAACGAACATTGGAAATTATGCATTTGATTATTGTAACAAATTAATCATTTATGCAAAAGCAAACAGTGAAGCACATAGATATGTTGAAGAAATTGGAAAAGGATATAGATTATCATATGTACATGGAGATATTAATCAAGATGCACACATAGACATCACAGATATATTACTATTAAAAAGACATTTAGTAGCCAAAAATAAAACAGAATGGATATTGGGAGGGAAAGGCTTAGAATTAGCGGACATGAATACAGATGAAAGTGTAGATATTACAGACCTTTTTATGTTAAAAAAAGTCGTAGTACAAAACATATAAGTTAAAAATATGACAAAATGTAATAAAAAAGTCATAAAAATATAATAAAAATGTAACATATGCTAAAAACCATAAAAAAATGTAATTTCTGACAGGTTTATAATTATCAGAAAATAAATTATTAGAAAGAAACCACTTGAAAAAGTAAATGAAATATGACAAAATGAAAATAAATATGGATAATTGGAGGAATACAAATGAAACAAAAAAATGCATTACACTAACAGTTATACTTACTTTGCTATTTAGCTTATTTATCACGAAATCTTATGCAGCAGATGAGATTTTTGAATTACAATTAGAAACATCATCAGCTACGGTTCATCCTAGAGATAGTTTTTCAGTTAATATTATATTGGATAATATGAATATTACAAGTGGAGATCAAGGAATTGGTGCTTATCAAGCAAAAATTGTTTATGATACAAATATATTAGAACTAGTGGAAGTAACACCAGCTAATGGATGGGAAGTATTAGAGAATGAAGGAGACATGGTTGCCAATACGAGTAATGCAGAAGTTGTTAAAGAAAGAACATATACAGCAACGATTCAGTTTAAAGTTTTAGAAAATGCAGTTTTAGGAGATACAACTATTTCTTTAGAGAGTATACAAGGATCTTCTGGAACAACTACAATTGATGGAACAGGAGTATCTGGAATTGTAAAAATAGAAGAAGTAGCAGAAGAAAATCCACCAGTAGATGATGACAATCAAGATGATAATCAAAATAATGAACAAAAACCTTCAAACAATGGAGGAACAACAAATAGAAATCAAGTAGGTACAACAAACATAGATCCAAGCGGAACATCAAATAAGACATTACCTAAAACAGGGATTACCAATATCATTATTATTGCTATTGCTATTGTAATTATTACTGCTATCATATTTTATATAAAATATAGAAGAGCGGTGTAAAAGATAAAAGAAAGTAGGAATTCTATATTGCTATTTTCTTTTTTTTACGATACAATAAACTTGTAAAGAAAAATAGGATAGAGGAATAAGGTTGAAAAATAATGACAATTTTGACGTTGTCGAATTTCCTATGAAATTTAATCAACGTACCAAAAGTATGCCTCATAAATTTTACACTTGTTCTCCTAGTCAAAATGTAATTCTTTTCCAACCAGTTTTGTGCATAGAAAAGGAATGATAGTAATTATGAAAGATTATTATGGAATATTAGAAGTCAATGAAAAAGCATCTCCAGAAATTATAGATAAAGCATACAAAACATTAGTAAAAAAGTATCATCCAGATTTATATTCATCTATAGAAAAAATAGAAGCAGACAAAAAATTACAAGATATAAATGAAGCTTATCATATTTTATCAGATCATTTTTTAAGATCACAATATGATTTAGAATTACAAAGAGAAAGAATGCGTTCTCAAGAAAAGCAACGTGAAGAGATACAGGCAGAAAGTACATATCAGAATGAAAACAAAACTTGGAATGCAAAACAATTGAAACATAAGAAGCAGAGAAACAAGAAAGAAAATGTCAAAACGAAAAATCATGTTGGAACAGTTTTGGGTCTTGCAGATGTTGTGAAGGCTTTATGGGAAAATAGACCAGAAAGAACTGAAAAAAGAAAAATGAATCAAAAAGATTGGTTAGCATTTGGATTAACTATTTTGGCATTACTTATTATAGGTACGATCTTATGGTTTATTCCATTTACAAATGGGTGGATGAGACAATTGTTATTTGAAAATCCAATATCTAATTTAATAGCTGGTTTATTTTCTTAAATTAAGAATAATTCTATTGACAACAAACCTGCAATCATGTATAATATATATCGTTGAATAGGGTTATCCCAACATACAGTTTTCGTATGACCGGAAGGAGGGGAATTTAAATGTTAGAAATAAAAGTTAATAATGGTAATATAGAAGATGCTTTAAAAAGATTTAAAAGACAATGTGC
>CAMLUB010000043.1 GCA_946486515.1 uncultured Clostridium sp. | reverse complement strand
CTATATCCAATTCTAAATATTGCATTGCTAAATTTTTAAGGTCTAATTTATTATTCGTTGGATTTAAAATATAGGCTCCAATAGATATATCATTTTCAATTCCTTCTAATGTAATATCTACTTGTTTTAATAAAATATATATTTTTGTTAAATTGATGCTTGTCTTTTTGATATTTGCATCTTCAAATATGTCTTTTAATTTTGCTATCTCTTCTTGGTTTAGTTTTATATAATAGGCTTCTTGAGTATCTGTATTATATACACTCATTCCTGTTATGTTTTCTTTTATAATATTTTCTGGATTATCTTCGTTTTCAGTTTGTAAATAGAAAATCATTCTTTTTTGTGTTTTTATAATATCAATAATTTCTTCTAGCGACTTTTCAACTGTTTTAAATTCTATTTTATACGTTTCTTCTTGACTTTCTAGTTTTTCTCCTGTTAAATGGAATCTTTCAATATATCGATTAAAATTCAATTCTTTAAATAATTTTAATACTTTTTCTTTGTCCCATTCTTCCACTTTGAATTGTTCTAATGTATCTTCAATTGGAACTTCTAAATTGATTGTTCCTAATGTTTTGGATAGTTCTGCTAATTCTTTATTATCTTTAATCTTTTCTCTTTGTTTACCTTTTAAATCATCTTCATTTTTTTCGATTTTGTTATATAAATTTTCGATAGAGCCATATTTCTGAATCAAAGATAATGCTGTTTTTTCTCCAATTCCAGGAACACCTGGTATATTATCTGAACTATCTCCTTGTAAGCCTTTTACTTCGATTAATTGTTTTGGCTCTATTCCATAAGTTTCTAATATTTTATTTTTATCAAATAAATCCGTTTCTGTTTTTCCACCTTTTGTCCTAGGAATTCGAATCGTTACATTGTCTGTTGCTAATTGGAAAGTATCTCTATCTCCTGATAAAATGGTAACATGAAGCCCCTGTTTTTCTCCATATCTAGAAAGTGTACCCAAAACATCATCTGCTTCATAGCCTTCTTTTTCTACAATATCGATATTCATAGCCTTTAATATTTCTTTAATTAACGGCATTTGTTCTGCCAATTCATCTGGCATTCCTTTTCGATTAGCTTTATATCCTTCATATAATTTGTGTCTTGCTGTTGGTGCTTTTAGGTCAAAAGCTACTGCCATATATTTAGGATTGGTATCTTCTATTAATTTAAACAAAATTGCTAAAAAACCATATACTGCATTTGTATATTTTCCATCTTTTGTCGTCAGCATTTTACTTCCCATAATTCCATAAAATGCTCGATTCATGATACTATTTCCATCGATTAAAACAAAATTATCCATTTTTTCTTCGTATAATGTTTAATGCTCATTATACGAACTCCTTTCTTTAAAATTTTTCTTTTTTAAAGCTCCAAATCTTTAGATGCTTCTTTCACTTTTTCTTGTCCTTTTCCTAAACAATATAAAGCATTTAGAAACTCATTGTCTGATTCCTTCATATTATCTAAACTAATACACAAAAAGCTATCTATTCCATTTCCAATTCCTGTTTCAATTTTGATATTTTCAAATTGTTCAGATAATCTTAAAAAATTTCTAAGAAATTTATCTGTCAGATTTGTTTGTATTCTATCAATTTCTTCTTGTGTTTCTGCATGTGCAAAATGACCATATCTTCCTACTAAGAAATCTGGTACTTTTATAGCTGTTATCCCTTCTTTTTCTAACATTCCCATAAAAACAGTTAAAGCAGATATAGCACTTGGTGTTACATTTCTATATTTTTTTACACCTTTATTAGCTCTATTTAAAATTTTTTTCATTTTTTCATTATATTCTTCATCTGAACAAGGTTCCATTTTTTGTAAAGCATATATATAAGCGATTTTTTCTCCCGATTTATTTAGTGAAACTCCGTATCTTATCCATGGTAAATTATAGATGTGTTTTCCATCTGTAAAAGATAAATGCATGATATAAGGTGTTTCAAACCCATAGTCATCATCTTCTCTTTCTGCTAAAAGTATATTTCCTTCATAATGTCCTAAAGGGGTTAACTCATCATATTGATGAAATGTATCATCTAAAATGAAATTTGTATATCTGTTTATAAATTTTTCTGGATTCAAATAATCACTCATAGTTGCATTTTTCCATATATTAAATAGAAAATATTTTTCATTATGTCTTTGGTCTATTTTTGTTGATTTTATATTTGTATTTCTTATTGCATCTAAATATCTTTCTAATACTTTTTCAAAAACATCCACATTATTAATGACTAAATTCGGTTTATACTCTGCATTTGATGGTGGAATAATTGTTACTGTTTTTCCATTTCTAATTACTGTTGCCTTTCTTTCTTCTGGTGCTATATCTTTTTCTTTTTTACTAAGCTTCAATCTTTTTTGAAAACTAACTATAACTTTTTCTACCAATTCATTTTTCATATTTTTTCCTTTCTTTAATGTCCTATTAGGGACGTTTCTGTTTAGGACATTTTTGTCCTATTAGGGACGTTTCTGTTTAGGACATTTTTATGTCGACTTATTGTAAGGATCCAATCTTTTTTTACTCTTTACTGACACCAGTCTTCTTGTGGCGATACTGGTATAATATGAAGTTTCTCTTTTTTATTGTATAGGAAAAATCGACTGCTATCTTGACCCTATGTAGATTTTTCCGTATACAACAAGGTTAGGCTTCCTATATTTGTGAAGTACTGCGAAGCAGTCTTCACATGTGTGCGTCGAAATCTTTGATTTAGTTAACGCACGCCTTTCTTATATTTCTTGTCTTAATACTTTGGCTTGTCTTTTTTTAGTATTTATACTTCTCTCTACTGAAAATTCCATATATTCTCCTATTTCTTAAATTCAAACACATAAAAACTCCAAGTAACATAAAAAATGTAAATGGTGTTCCATTTCTCCAACCTTCTCCATTGATTAAGAAAACACTATTGGCAAATTGACTGACGAATGCGATTTGCACAACAAATTGTATCGTCTTTTTCTTTTGCCACATCATTAATGGAAATAGCCACATAATATACCATGGTTGGAAATTAGTAATTAGTAAAAATAAAAATGCTACTAAGAAATATTCTACTTTTCTTATTTCTTCCGTAAATTTTATCTGTTTTTTATATAATAACGTCAAACATGTAAAGAAATATATAATAATAAATGAAATTAAAAACACTTTATTTACATTTGAAACCAAATTTGGTATATCAAAATATTCCATTAGTATAATATAAAAGTTTTTCCCAAATTTCTGCTGTTGTGTCATGATTCCACTTAATACCTGTATGTCTTGGACATATAATAAATAAGTAATTACGACTATCCATACAAATAGCATACCATATAAAAAACATTTCTGCAATCTTTCCCAAGGCTTTTTATCTCTAAAGTAATAAATAATTACAAATGGTAATAGTAAAATGGCAAAATATTTTATCGCTGTAGCCAATGCTAAAAATAGAATACTAATCATGATATTTTTCTTTTTTAACAAAAAATACAAAGATGCTAATATACATGTTACAACATATATATCATTATGTACATTTGCAATACCTTCTATAAACATATATGGATTTAATCCATATAGTAATACAAACAATTTCTTTCCTGTCAATTTATGGATAAGGTAACAATTCACTAGATGTATTGCCATGTTTAATAATTTAAACACCAATAATCCAATATCTATATTTCCAAAGGAAATCCCTGCTACTATTTTACAAACCAGTGTCCAAACTGGTCCATATACAACCGTTGTATTTCCCCAGTCGTTTTCATATCCTTTGACTAATACTGTATCTTGTTCTAAATATTGTCTATTATCTCCACTTTCTACAAAATCTTTAATTGTTACATAATATGGATTTTGTCCATATGTACTGTCTAATCTGCCTATTCCTAAATAATAAAATACATCTGAACTTAAGAATGGTACAACCATTACAAAGATTAGTGAAACAATCGCTATATACATATACATTTGCTTATTGCTTTTAAATAATTTTTCTCTATTTTTTATAATTAAAAAATAAAATACAGTTAATATGATTAAAATTGCTAAATATATTACAGTTTGTTCCACTCGATTACTATCATTTAAGCAAAATTGAAAATATTCGCTAAAATTTATTATTGTTCCATTTTCTATTAAATATTTTATAGATGGTATGGCAAATAAAATAGAAGCCAATATAAAAATTGCCATGATAACTTTTTTTGAATTAATAAATTCTTTTACTTTTTCTGTCATTTCTACTAGAATTCCTTTCGTATTTTATCATTTTTGCTTTCTTTCAAGATTACAATTGAATTATATAATCTATACAAAAATATTTCAACTTTATTTTATAAATTTACTTATTTCTTGGTTACAATTCGTAACCGTTCAGACCAATAAAGAACAGGGAAAGATTATTTTATAATGGTCAGGCACTTTTATTTTTCTCATACATATAATTTGTTATGCGAGTTTTTATATAGCTCTAAATGTCGCATAGACAAACGATCCCAATGCGACAAAAAAATTTATGTCGCATTAACAAACGATCCCAATGCGACATTGGAGGTGCCTATATGTTTTCTGCACTTTGTATGTCTGGTATTTTAGGATTTATTGAATTTCTAAAATCTTCTGTTTTTTTAGTTGGATATATTTCTAGCAGTAATATATTCCCTGAACCGTTGACTTCTGAAGAAGAAAAAATGTATTTGACACAAATGAAAAATGGTGATGAAGAAGCACGAAATATCTTAATTGAAAGAAATTTAAGATTGGTTGCACATATTACTAAAAAATATTCAACTACAAATGTAGAACAAGATGATCTAATTTCAATTGGCACTATTGGTTTAATAAAAGGTATTAACAGTTTTAACATTGACAAAGGATCCAAACTTTCTACATATGTTTCTAGGTGTATTGATAATGAAATCTTAATGCACTTAAGAGCCACCAAAAAATTAGGTGCTGAAGTCTATTTAAATGAACCCATTGGAAAAGACAAAGATGATAATGTGATTACTTTACAAGAAATTTTAGAAAATGATGAACGAAATATTGATGATACAGTGGATATTAAGATGAAAATTAAATTATTATATGAAAAAATGAAATCTATTTTAAAAGATAGAGAAAAAACCATTTTGGAACTTCGTTTTGGTTTAGGTGGTCATAAACCAAAAACGCAACATGAAATTGCAGAAATGATGGGTATTTCTCGTTCTTATGTTTCTAGAATTGAAACAAAAGCAATTGGAAAATTGTCTAAAGAATTTAAAAATTTATAAAATGTTGTGTTCTTTAGTTTAGTTTTGTATAATTTTTACAAGATTTTAATATTTTATGCTTTTTTACAAATTTTTTATAACTATTTTGTACATTTTATCCTACTTTTTGCACAAAATATCTACAAATTTAATAAAAATTTAATAAATCTGACCAAACCGTCTAATATTTTTCATAAAATTTGATAAATTTTTATCATTTTTTAGAAATTTATCAAATTTTTTAATTGATTTTTAATTAACCTTTACTCATTTATGCTATTTTTATTGCTTTTTTGTTACATTTTTTACAAAAACATTACATTTTTATTACAAAAAGTGTTGACATTTGTAATATTTTGTTCTACAATTAATTTGTAGTAGTTAAAAAACTACAAATTTTGCTAAAGATTTTTATGATTTACGATAGATAAAAGGAGTGATATACAATGGATAATATGAATAGGGATATTTACCCTAAGTCGAATTGTTTAGCTTTAACAGTTAGAAAAGAACATAGATTAGTTTGTCTTAATAGGGCTGCTAGAAAAACTATTAGAGTTTCTTGGAAAACTTTATTATATGTTTTATTCTTAACAGTTGCTAATATTTTTGTTTAGAATTTAAATATAAGATATATAGAAAAACCTCAGATTTAATTCTGAGGTTTTTAATTTTCATTTAATATTTCATATTTCTATTTCTTAATTTATTTCTTCTAAATTTACCTTCACAGCTTCATTTAAATTAGTGGTAGAAAGTAATTTAACTTCAACTGCATTTTGTTTTGCTATATCTTCTAACTGATAATTAAATCTTACTAATTCTTCATTATTCTCTTTAATTAGTACAATATAAATATTTTTAGCAGTAAAATCTTCATCACTCATATTTTCTATTTTTGCATTCAATTTTGAAATATCATCATTTACTGTTATTTTTATATTTTGCATTTTTAAACTTCCCAATTCACTATCTGGCAAAACTTTTTCACCATTTTCAATACTTTCTTGCATTTTTTCTTCTTCATAATGATCTTCTATCTTTTGATATGCAAAAACTCCTATAGCAATTATTACCAATATTATAATAGTTATTAAGAATATCCTTTTTCTATTGGCACTTTTCCTTGGTTTTTCTTTTATTTTCATTCTTTTAGCTTTCATCTAATCCCCCAATTTTTGTTGAGAAATCCAGCTAAATGAAGCTGGATTTCCCAAGTATAGTTATTTTACTTATTTACCCATTACGAGGTACATAGTATCTTATAGTTATATTTCCTAAGTTTGTATCTGGATGATCAGCTAAATATGCATTAATATTCCATTGTACAGTATTCGTTCTTGAATTATATGTTATATGGTATGTTGCTAATTGATTGATATTTGTACATTTAATCATTTCAGTTTCTCCATTCATAATGGTAAATGGACTTGCTTCACTGACAACCAAAGAATCAGTCATTTTGAATTCGATTGTTCCTGCATCTATACTTCCACTAACGCCTATTCCTGTTGTATATTCTTTACTATTATTTAATGAAGATAAAATGTCTTGGAATTGGTTAAATAATTCGTCTGAGTTTTCTGCTGTATATACTTTGTCGTTAGTTGATATCTCATACAAATTATCATATGCAGTTGAATGTGTATTTGTTGCGTCACTACCAAATCCTATAGAATAAATTTCATCTGCAACTCTTTCTAAGCTTGCTAAGTTATTACTATAATTATCATCTATTGCTCCATCACCTAATACAATTACAACGTTTCTGTTATCATTAATCGTTTTATAGGTATTTATTAAGTCTCTTGCTTCTCCTAAAGCACTACTAATTCGTGTACCAAATCCACTATTTCTTGCACCTATATCAACATTATTAACCGCTGTTATTAAAGTGCCATAATTTGTATTATCAACTCTTTGAGAAATAACTTGTGTTCCCATTCTTACTCTCTCAGTTGTATAGGTATATTCTTTTCCATCTGTTGCTGTTACTGTATCTCTATCATATCTACCTGCTTCTTCTCCTAAAGTATATTTTGTTACTCTAGTTCCGTCATTATTAAATGTTATGAATGACATATTTGTATTTGACATTTCTGAATCTGCATATACTGAATTTACAAATGATGTTATTGCTGACTTAGCATTATATAATCTCGTTTTTTGAACATCTGAAGGTGCTACATAATAGTTATAGAATAATCCATCTGTAGTATATGAAATTGAGTCATAAGCATCATATGATTGACCTTTTATTGGTTCATTCATACTTGATGATGTATCCATGATGAAGATAATGTTTACATCACTGTTACCTGTTTGACCTTCTTTGTATTCTTCTACAGTTACTGTTTTACTGTTTACTTTTGTTGTTGCTGTACTAGATTTATCTGTATCTACTATACTAGCTGTATTTGTTATTGTTTCTCCTATAGTTGCTTTTCCCACTTTAACCGTAAATGACAATGTTGTACTTCCTTTTTTAGGTACCAATACATCTGTCCATGTTAATGTTTGACCATTTACTGATGGTTCTACTCCTGAAACCTTAGCTACATATGTTAATGTATCTACTAATGTATCTGTTATAGAAACTGTTCCATCTGCATATCCTGTATTTGTTAATGTAATTGTATATGTCATTTCGCTTCCTGCATTTACTGTAGCAGGTGCTTTTTTCTCAATTGTAATATTTGGATATTCTACTTGTTGTGTTACTGTTGCTGTATCTGAATGTGTAATATCTCCATTATTAAATGTTCCTTTTGCTGTTGCTGTGTTGATAAATTCTCTATTTGCTTGTTGATTTAATACATCTGATTCTGTAATCTTGTAATATACTGTTATTTCCATACTGTCATAAGCTTCTAATGTTGTTCCATTTGGTACTAAGTTTGTAGTATTTGGTGTTGTTGGTGTTCCATCATAAGTACGTGATACAGCTCTATCATCTGTTACTCTTAGATTTGTTAAATCAACATTACCTGTATTTGTTACTTTTATAGTATATGTAATGATATCTCCTAATCCAACTTCTGTTATTTCACCACCATTAACTGCTGTTACATCTTTTTCTACTGTTATTCCTGGATTTTGTGAAATATTTACTGTAGCTTGACTAGTTTTATTTCCTGTTATTTCTGTTGCTGTTGCTGTAACTCCATTTACAAATACACTTTGATTTGTTACTTCTGTTTTTGTCATTGTATGTACTACATAAAGTATAATTTCTTCATCAGGATTTAATGTTAATGTAGATAATTGTCCTAATAGATTTTCATTGATTGCATATTCTCTATATACTGTATTATTATCTTCTTCGAATGTAGATCCATCTGCAAGTGTAATACTATCTAATGTAACTACCTTATCATCTTGAACATTTAATCCTGTTAATGTTACATTTCCTGTATTTTTAAGTGTTAATGTATATCTTACTTGAGAACCTTCATTTACATATGTAGAAGCATCTATATTTACAAATGGTCCCTCTGGAGATTTAACTTGGAATGCCTCTTTAACTACAGATAAATCTGGATTTTGTTCTACTGGAACTGGCTCTTCACCTGGTTCTGATGTTGTTGTTCCATCTGTTACTGTTACTGTATTTACTAATTCTGTTTTATCTTTTACATCTTCTGCTTTTACTTTATAAGTTACTGTAAGTACTTTGCTATCTCCTGGTGCTATTGTGTCTATCGTTAAGTTTCCTTCTACTTCTAAGCTTTCATTTACAGTAATATTTGTTAATGTTCTATTTCCTGTATTTGTTACCTTTATTTCATATGTGATAACATCATTTTCTTTTACTGGAACGACTTCTCCTCCATTTACTTGTGTTGCTTTTTTCTCTACTGCTAATCCTTTT
>CAMLUB010000042.1 GCA_946486515.1 uncultured Clostridium sp. | reverse complement strand
AAAAAATATTAACATTAGAAAATCCAATTGAATATAAACATCATTCTAAAAAATCATTAATTGTTCAAAAAGAGGTTGGTAAAGGAAGAGATGTATTAACTTTTCATGATGGTGTAAAAAATTCTTTAAGAGAAGATTGTGATATCTTAATCATTGGAGAAATTAGAGATAGAATCACAATGGAGGCAGCAATCGAGATGGCAGAATCTGGTCACTTAGTGATAGGAACTTTGCATACAAAATCTTGTGCAGAAACAATTGATAGAATGATAAATTTTTATGAAGTAAGAGATCAAGCAAGTGTAAAGTATTTATTGTCAGCACTATTAAAATTGGTTATTTCACAAAGGTTATTACAAGGAACACAAGGAAAATTAGTTTTAGTTCCTGAAGTAATGGTTGTAGATAATATTGTTTCAGGAATTATTAGAAAAGAAAAATTAAGTGTTTCTGAAATTGAAGATGCCATACAAAGTAATTTAGAAAAAGGGAGTATTGGATTAATCAATTCTTTGGCAGGACTTTTTGTAAATAATAAAATTACACTAGAACAAGCAAAATCACAAATAGAAGAGAAAAATCATGAAATCTTAAATCGTACAATCATGCAACTCAAAATTAAAAAAAATTCTATGAATCATTAAGAGGAGGTCAAACATGCCAACTTATGTTTATAGGGCGATGACGAGATCAGGATTAATTGTGAGAAATAAAATAGAATCATCAAGCAGACAGAATTTATTAAAAACGTTAAAAGGTAATGGTCTTATACCCATCGATGTTCGACAAATACGATATGTGGGAAAGCAGAAAAAAAGAGCAAAGAAAAATATAACCAATCTGGAAGAATTTATGAAAAATATCAATACAACACATCTTGGAAAAAGTAAGTCGAAACAATTAACTACAGCTGAAAAAATTCATTTATACTTTGCTAAAACAGAAAAAATTACTACAAGAGATATTATGATATTTACACAAGATTTTTATTTATTAAAAAAAGCAAACTTTAATAATATTCATGCATTAGATACCATTATACAAAATACAGAGAATATGTCTTTTAGAGGTATTTTGGAAGATATATTAGCAGGTGTTGAAGCTGGAGAAAATATGTATACGACAATGGAATATTATGCAAATATTTTTCCATATATATATGTAAATATGATAAAAGTAGGTGAATTATCAGGTTCACTTACAAATTCTTTAGAACAAGCAGTCAAATATCTTGATGAAACAGATGCCTTAAGAAGAAAGTTAAAATCTATCTTAATACCAAATATGATTCAATTTATACTATTGTTAGTCATGCTCTTTGTAGGAACATTAGTAGCTATACCAGCTATTCAAGGTATCTTTGATGAATTAGGAACAGAAGAACAGTTGCCAGAGATTACATTATGGTTTGCAAATGCTGTTGATACAATGATAGCCTATTGCTATATACCAGTCATGATTGTGATAACAGTAGTAGCTAGCGTTGTATTTTATATTCATACACCAAAAGGAAAATATAACTACCATTATTTTAAATATAGAATGCCAATTTTTGGAGAATTAATATTTGCATTAGATTTTTCAAGGTTTTTAAGAGCAATGTTATTAAACTTGAAAAATGGAATGAGAATACAAGATTCTATAGAAGTTAGTAAAAATGTTATTAAAAATTATGTTATGTTATCAATCATAGAAAATTCTATTAATAATATATTGACAGGTAGCTCATGGATAGAACCATTTGAAGAATCAGGGTTAGCAAATCCAATGATAACAGAAATGTTAAAAATAGGAATGCAAACAGATTTAACGGAAATGATAGAAAAATTAGTAGAATATATGCAAATTGATATTGATAATATTATGGAAAAGATTATGAAAGTATTACCACAAGTGGTATATGCAATTGTTGGACTCGTTTTGATTTTCTTTGTATTAGTTGTATTAGTGCCATGTATTCAAGTATATATGGGAAACTTCCTATTCTCAGCATATGGTGTTTAACGCCGTTTTGTCCTTTTGGGGACGTTTCTATTTGGGACATTTTTATGTAAACTATTAAAGGCTTGAAGAATTATTACGATCCTAGCCGAATATTAAAAAATATTTATATTTTGGTTTTGGATATGAATAAGTAAACAAAGAATAGCTGTTACAGTTTAGGTCTTATTATCTCAAGGAAGGTGCATACATGATATTTTTAAGATTCTCGGCTACCCTTCGATTCCCATTTAAGAAATTCTAAAGCAAAAACTATAACAATACCCGGAAACAGGACCCTTTATAGTTTTTGCTTAATAATTTCTAAAATGACTCTGGTCGCATTCGAATTCTTAAAAATATCATGTATGCACCTTCCTTGAGATAATAAGACCTAAACTGTAACAACTATCTTATAATTTTGTAATGATTTTGTAATGATTTGGTCTGATTCTATTGTTCAAAAAAATGTTATATGATATAATCAAAACAAAAAAGATAGTGAATAGTGATGATATTCAAGAAAGTGGTGAATCTAGCATGAAAATAGGGATTGATTTAGGTGGTAGCCATATTGCCATAGGTGTTGTGGATAGTAAAGGAAAAATATTAGAAAAGGTAGAAAAGCGAATTACACAAGCCGAAAAAAAGAATATTAAAAAAGTAATAGAAGATTATATCATTGAAAAAACATTAAATTTTTTAGAACAATATCCTATTACAGAAATAGGAATAGCAATACCAGGAACAGTGAAAAATCAAACAATTATAAAATCGGTTAATTTAGGACTAAAAGATTATATGATTGTAAAAAAATTACAAGATAAGATAAAGTTACCAATTAAAATTAGAAATGATGCCAAATGTGCAGCATTGGCTGAAAATACATATGGAGCATTAAAATCATATCATAGAAGCATATTTTTAACTTTAGGAACAGGAATTGGAGGAGCAGTTATTATTCATAATGAATTATTAGATACAGGAGATTTGCCTGGCTGTGAATTTGGACATATGTTAATAGAAAAAAATGGAAATTTATGCAAATGTGGAAAAAAAGGTTGTTGGGAAACATATGCATCGATGAAAGCCTTTAAAGATAATTTAAGAGAAATATTAGATTTAGATGATAGAACGAGTGGAAAAGAATTGTTAGATATGTTAAGGAAAATGGATAAAGATCATCCGAAATCTATGCAAACTAATAAATTAATAGAACAATATATAGATTACTTAAGTATTGGAATATCAAATTTAATGAATATTTTTGAGCCAGAAGCAATTGGAATTGGTGGAAGTTTTGTATTCTATGAAGAGATTTTTTTAGAGAAATTGAAAACAAAATTAGTAAAAGATAATTTATTATTTAATGAAAGAAAAGAAGTAATTATACAAACTGCAATATTAGATAATGATGCTGGGATGATTGGAGCTATATTATAAGAAAGGCGTGCGCTAACGAAATCAAAGATTTCGACACACAAATGTGAAGACTGTTATGCAGTACTTCACGAATATCAGAAGCCTAACCTTGTTGTATACGAAAAAATTTATAAGGGGACAAGATAAAAGTGGATTTTTTCTATACAATAAATAAAAGTAAGAGGGAATGAAAGGAGATTGTTATGAAGGAAGAAAAGAAAGCAACAAGACAAAGTTATGGAGAAATGTTAGAAAAATTAGGAGAGAAAAATAAAACTATAGTTGTATTAGATGCAGATTTATCGTCTGCGACTAAAACTAGTATGTTTGCAAAAAAATATCCTAACAGATTTTTTGATATGGGAATTGCAGAAGCTAACATGATGGGAGTGGCAGCAGGAATGGCTTCTTGTGGAAAAATACCATATGTAAGTACTTTTGCAGCTTTTGCATCAGGACGAGCTTATGATCAAATACGTTCTAGTATTTGTTATCCAAATTTAAATGTAAAAATATGTGCAACTCATGCTGGAATTACTGTAGGAGAAGATGGAGCAACACATCAAATGCTAGAAGATTTAGCTTTAATGAGGGCTTTACCTAATATGACAGTGTTAAGCCCATCTGATGATGTGGAGACCAAATATTTGATAGAGCAAATTTCAAAAATAAAAGGACCTGTATATGTCAGATTAGCAAGATTGGCAACACCAGGAATTTATGAAGAAAATCAAACATTTGAAATTGGAAAAGCAGTTCAAATAGGAGAAGGAACAGATGCCACTGTTTTTGCAACAGGTGTGGTTGTGTCAGAGGCAATAAAAGCGAAAGAACTTCTTGAAGAAGAAGGAATTCATATTAGAGTTGTGGATATGCATACGATTAAACCAATTGACAGAGAAATCATTGTCAAATCAGCAAAAGAAACGAAAAAATTAATATCTATAGAAGACCATAGTATGATTGGCGGATTAGGAAGTGCGATTAGTGAAGTACTAACAGAAGAATATCCTTGTAAATTAGTGAGAATGGGTATCAAAGATACTTTTGGGAAATCTGGAAATGCAGTGGAATTATTGAAATATTTCGGATTAACAAGTGATGAAATTATAAAAACTGTTAAAAATAGTTAAATGAAATTTAAAAATGAAAAAAACATAAAGATTGTGATTATGAGGGGATGCAATTGAAAAAACGAAAAGTTATCATGGTAATAGGTATTATTATCGTAATAGGAATCATTATCATAACGATTGTAGCAATGAAACAAAAGGCAGAACTAAGAGAATATAAATACGAAGGATATGGATGGGAATACAAGATACCAGAAGATTATAAATTTATCATAACCAATATGGATATGTCTAGAGTGGATGGCGAATATTCAAGATATTATGTCTATGAGAATAAAATTATAAGACTAGAGGGGCTTAGTAGTCCACTAGAAAGTAGGAGAAAAGTCGTTCTTTATGAAGATGTAGATACCAGTAATATAGAAGATAGAGAAGATGAAGGAACGAATGGGATTATATATGGAAATAGAAAATCTCTTCAATCTATTAGAGAGGCGATTCAAGATAAAGAAGGTAAAACAGTATCTGACTATACAGTAAGACATGGATTGTAAATTTTGTGTGAATTTTTGGAAATGAAGAAAAAGAGAGAAAAACGATAGAAAATGCAAAAAAGCCAACATTTTCTATCGTTTTTTTAAGTAAAACCTATTGCAAATTTTGTTCTTTATTGTTATGATTAGATAGAATAAAATATATAATAGAATATTATGCGAAAAAATAGATAAGGAGAGCAAAAGATGATTGAATTTAGGAATGTCACAAAGACATATGACACAGGAACCAAAGCAGTAAAAAATGCCAATTTTAGAATTGATAAAGGTGAATTTGCTTTTTTAGTTGGATCTTCAGGAAGTGGAAAATCTACTCTAATTAAATTAATTTTAAAAGAAGAAGAACCAACTTCAGGAAACATTATTATCAATGGAAAAGATACTACATTTTTAAAACCAAGTAGAGTTCCCTATTTAAGAAGAAGTATGGGCGTTGTATTTCAAGATTTCAGACTATTACCAGACAAAACCGTATATGACAATGTTGCTTATGCCATGTATATTGTAAGAGCAACACCAAGACATATTAGAAGACAAGTTCCAATGGTACTTTCATTGGTTGGATTAAGTGGAAAAGCAAAAATGTACCCAAATGAATTATCTGGAGGAGAACAACAAAGAGTGGCTTTAGCTAGAGCATTGGTAAACAATCCATCTATGCTAATTGCAGACGAGCCAACAGGAAATTTGGATCCAGATACAGCATGGGATATTATGACATTATTAAATGATATTAATATGAGAGGAACAACTGTAGTTGTTGCAACACATGCAAAAGATATTGTTGACAAGATGAAAAAAAGAGTTATTCACATAAGAAAAGGTGAAATCATAAAAGATGATAAAAAAGGTGGGTATGAACTGTGAAATATAATATATTAGGTTATTTAATTGGAGAAGGATTTAGCAATGTATTTAAAAACAAAAAATCAACAGGTGCATCATTGATGATTATGTGGGCAACAATGATTATATTTGGTGTATTTTTGATTTTAAGTGAAAACATAAATCATTTTGTTCAAGAAGTTGAGTCAGAACAAGGAATTCAAGTATTTGCAAAAGATGAAGCAACAGATGAACAAATCAAGCAATTAGGAGAAGAAATAACTAGAATTGAAGGTGTAAACACAGTAGAATATGTTTCTAAAGAAGAAGCATTAGATCAAATGAGGGAAAAATTTGCAGAAAATGAAGATTTACTAGAAGGATATGAAGGAGAAAACAATATATTTACAGCCTCATATGTTGTTACATTAACAGACTTAAATTTAAATACACAAGTACAAGAACAGATAAAACAATTAGCAAATGTAAAAAAAATAACAAATGCAAATGATGTAATTGCAACATTAATAGATTTTGCAAATGGTGTAAAAATTATAACAGGTGTTATATTATTACTATTAGTTATCATATCAATATTTATTATTGCAAATACAATAAAACTAACAGTACATGCAAGAAGAAAAGAAATTTCAATAATGAAATATGTTGGAGCAACAAATGGATTTATCAGATGGCCATTTATTGTAGAAGGTATGATAATAGGAATAATAGCAAGTGTAATTTCCATAATTGTTATAGCAATAGCATATAACTTTATAGCACAACAAATGGTAAACTCACATTTTATGAGAACAGTAGGAATTAGTTTAGTAGGTTTCTCAGAAATGTTTAGTTCAATCATTTTTGTATATATGTTGTTAGGAGTAGGAATAGGAGCCGTAGGAAGTATAATTTCTATGAGAAAATATTTAAAAGTATAAAGGAGTAAAACATGCGTAAATTTTTATGTGTGGTTTTAGCTTTAATTATCATTTGTACATATATAACTGTAGTATATGCAGAAAATAATACAAAAACTAATACAACAAACACATCTAATGAAGCAAATACAACTGATAGCAATATTACAGATTTACAAACACAACAAAAAGACTTGCAAGACCAAATACAACAATCACACGAAGAATTAGAGCAAGTACAAAGTCAACTATCAGAAAATTTATTACAAATAGAGCAATTAGATGAAAAAATCAGAACATCAGAGAACGAAATAGAAAAATTAAACGAACAAGTAGAAACATTACAAGAGGAAATAGCAAATATTCAAAAACAACTAGATGTAGCACAAAAAAATTATGATAAACAAAAAGAAATAATGGAAACAAGATTAGTAGCTATATATGAAGCAGGAAATACAAAATATTTAGAAGTACTTTTAAACTCAAGTAATATATCAGAATTTTTATCAAACTATTACTTAATTTCAGAAATGACAAGAGTTGATAAAGAATTATTAAATGATATAGAAACAGAAAAAAAACAAATAGAAGACTCAAAACAAGAATTAGAAGAAAACAAAAAAACACTAGCAGAAGCATTAAAAAAGCAAACGAAAGAAGGAACAATACTACAAAACACAAAAGCACTAAGACAAAATTATATAGCTAAATTATCAGATGAAGAAAAAGCTAAACAAGCAAAAATAGATGAAATGACAGAACAGTATGAAGCTGTTAATAATCAAATATTAGAACTTGCAGTTCAAGGATTAGATTCTGTATATATAGGGGGAGAACTTGCTTGGCCAGTACCAGGGTATAACAAAATTACCTCAAATTATGGAATGAGAGTTCATCCGATTACAGGACAATATAAATTACATACAGGAGTTGATATTGGTGCACCAATGGGAGCAGAGTTTGTAGCTGCAAATGATGGCATTGTCATAAAAGCAGAATATAATACGGCATATGGAAATATGGTCATTTTAGATCATGGAGGAGGAATTTCTACTTTGTATGCACATGGTACAGATATTTTAGTGACTGTTGGTCAAACAGTAAAAAAGAATGAACCTATCTTGAAAGTAGGTTCAACAGGATATTCAACAGGACCTCATGCTCATTTTGAAGTAAGAATCAATGGAGTGGTAACAGACCCATTACCATATATTACAACTGGACTTGTTCCAGGAACAGAAACAGAAGAAGATTTGCAAGAAGAAACAGATAAGACAGTACAATATTAAATTGACTCGTTTGGTCACTTACGTGGGTTTAAAAATATTAAATATATAGAAACTGAAATGTAGCCAAAATTCAAATAATTGAAAAATAAAAGCAGACTTTTTCTATGTATAGAAATAAACATGAGAAGAAAGGGAGAAAAATGAAATGAAAAAAATAACACTCAAAATTATAGAAATAATAGTATTAGCAGTTATCTTATTGCAATTTAATATTGTATTAGCCGCTACAAGCTCAGAGTTAAATGCAAGTAAAACTGAAACAGACAAAAAAATCGAAGAAGCAAAAGAGGAATTAGAACATATAGATGCAGAAAAATCTCAAACTTTACAACAAGTTGAAGATTTAATTTTACAAATATCTTCAGCACAAACAGAAATAGATGAACTAGATAAAAAAATAGCAGATATGAACACACAAATCGAAGAAGCACAAAATAAAATAAATGAAAAACAAGAAGAATATGATGGAAAAAAAGAATTATTAGAAACAAGACTTGTTGCCACATATGAAGCAGGAGAGACAAGATTTTTAGATATGTTATTATCATCAGATAGTTTAACAGATTTAATTTCTAATTATTATATGATATCTGAGATTACACAAAGTGATATGGAATTAATGGACAAAATAGAAAAAGAACAGCAAGAAATAGAAGAAGCAAAACAAACATTAGAAACAAATAAAAAGGAAATAGATAATGTAAGAGCACAAAAACAACAAAAAGCAACAGAATTGCAAAATGCAAAAAATGAAAAAGATAGCTATGTATCACAATTAAATGAGCAAGAAAAAAATACACAAGCAGAATTAGAGCAATTTGAAAAAGATAAAAGAGATATACAAGCACAACTAGAGAAAATAGCTAGAGAAGAAGCTGCAAAATATGGTAGCTCAAATATTACAAATATTTCTAATAACCCAAGTAGTAGTGGATATATAAGACCAATAGTTGGATATAGTATTACATGTGGTTGGATGGGATATGCAGGGCATACAGGAGTAGATTTTAGTGGATCAGGTATTTCTGGAAAACCAGTATTAGCTGCAAAAGCAGGAACAGTTGTCACTTCAACAGCATTAAAATATGCTAATGGAAATTACAAAAGTTATGGAGAATATATTGTAATTAATCATCATGATGGAACAATGACATTATATGCACATGGTGCACCAGGTTCAA
>CAMLUB010000041.1 GCA_946486515.1 uncultured Clostridium sp. | reverse complement strand
AACGACTTCTCCTCCATTTACTTGTGTTGCTTTTTTCTCTACTGCTAATCCTTTTACTTCTTCTACTGTTACTGGTTCTTCGTCTGGTTCTGATGTTGTTGTTCCATCTGTTGCTGTTACTGTATTTACTAATTGTGTTTTATCTTTTACATCTTCTGCTTTTACTTTATAAGTTACTGTAAGTACTTTGCTATCTCCTGGTGCTATTGTGTCTATCGTTAAGTTTCCTTCTACTTCTAAGCTTTCATTTACAGTAATATTTGTTAATGTTCTATTTCCTGTATTTGTTACCTTTATTTCATATGTGATAACATCATTTTCTTTTACTGGAACGACTTCTCCTCCATTTACTTGTGTTGCTTTTTTCTCTACTGCTAATCCTTTTTCTTCTCCTACTGGTACTGGTTCTTCATCTGGTTCTGATGTTGTTGTTCCATCTGTTGCTGTTACTGTATTTACTAATTCTGTTTTATCATTTACATCTTCTGCTTTTACTTGATAAGTTACTGTAAGTACTTCACTCTCTCCTGGTGCTATTGAATCTATTGTCAAGTTTCCTTCTACTTCTAAGCTTTCATTTATTTTTAGATTTGTTAATGTTGTACTTCCTGTATTTGTTACTGTTATTTCATATGTGATAATGTCTCCTTCTTTTACTGGAACGACTTCTCCTCCGTTTACTTGTGTTGCTTTTTTCTCAATTGTGAAATCTGTTGTATCAACTTCTTCTGGATCTGTTGGTGTTGGATCTTCACTATCACCTACTAATGCAACATTAGTAATTGCACCATCAATATTAGTTACTTTTATAGAAAATTCTACTGTTACAGTTGATTCTGCTGGCACATTGATGTCTTTAATTCCTGCTATCAAGTCATCAGATGTTTTAGTATCATCTATCACTGTATCTCCAACTTTAATAACAACATTTCCGTGCATTTCAGCATTGTTTTCTAATATTGTTGCTAAATCTGCATCTTTAACTGTTGTTGTTCCATCTACAGTACCTGTATTTTGTACAGAAATTGTATATGTAATAATGTCTCCAATTTTTGCTTCATCAACTGGTGTTTCTCCTCTTGTAATAACACTTGTTTTATCTGTTGTAATGATTGATGTTTCTGTTGGATTTCCTTCATTGCTTTCCTCACCATTAGCAATAGCAACATTTGAAATGGTTCCTGTTGCATCATCATTAACTCTTACTGAAAATTCTACTGTTTTTGTTCCATTTGCCTCAACATCGACTAACCATCTTAAAGATGTGACATTTTCTTCTGCATCTTTAAATGTTTCTGCATTTTCTGTACTAGATACATATGTTGTGCCTTCTGGAATGGCATCTGTTACAAAAATTCTTTCTATTTTTTCAGTCGTGTTATTTTGTACTGTAATGGTATATAAAATTGTTTCTCCTGGTTGCACTAGTGCACTTCCTGATTGTGTTACAGCTGTTTTTGTTACTGTAATATTAGGTGTTTGCACATTTTCTATGTTTGTATAAGCACTTGCAAATGATGCTTGTAATACTGTTGGTGTCCAAATTTTGTTTTCACCTTCGGCTACTAATCTTTCAGGAATAGTTACTGTTTCTTCTCTAGTAATTGTGGTTTCTTGAATATTATCTGTAGTGGTTGCAGTTCCAGCATTTGCTGTTCCTGTTGCTCCTCCTGCTGTTCCACCTGTTGTTTGTGTTCCTGTTCCCCCAGCTACTGTTCCTGCTCCTGCATTTCCTGTTCCAGTAACGCCTTGGTTACCTCCAGCAGTTGTTGTATCTCCATCTTCTGTTCCTTCTGTTCCTTCTGTTTGTTCTGTAGTTGTTGGATTCTCTGCTGGTTCTGTCCCTTCTGTTTCTTGTTCTTCAGCACTTTGTGTTGCTGGTTCTCTTGACTGTTCTTGTGTATCAGTCGTTGTTGGTCGTTCTTCTTGTGTTGTTTCAGTTTCTTGTTCATTGTAGCTTGCTAAATCTGTAGCTTCTGCTGTACCTCTGTTTTTCAAGAATACGACAGTACCTACAATGGCTGCAATTAATAATACAGCAATAAAAACAATTGCTACAATTGTTTTTTTGTCTGGCCTTTTGGTATAACCTGCCATCTTAATTCCTCCCTTTTAAACAATTTGTTTTGCTTTTAATATTAATCGTTCTCTATTTCCGTTTGTACATGTAATAAGTGTTACTTCTCTTATGGTTTCATCATTCGTAGCTAGAATACTAACATCATTTGGATCTGTAACAAATATATCATAAATTTCATATTGCATAGTTGTTTTTGTTAAATCTGTTAATTCTACAACATCACCAATTTTTAAGTTTTTTGTTTTCCCAAACATAGTTCCATTGTAGTTATTATGTCCTGCTATGGATAAATTCCCATAGTCATTTACATTTCCACCCCAGTATCTTACAATACCATATTGCATTGGTTCTTTTGTTTCTTCTGGGTTTGATGTTTCGATTGCTAATATCGGATATTGAATATTGATTTTGGGAATTGTCACAATTCCTATCACATCATATCCTTTTAATTTTACGGGTTCTTCATTTTCCGTTTCTGTAGTTTGTAAATTTGAAAAAGCTTCTACAACTTCTTGATTTTCCTTTTCATTTTCCATGCTATTCCATTGTTTCAGTGCAATACATGCAATAATAACAATAGCGGCTAGTAATAATATGATAAATATGGCTTTATAAATTTTTAGTTTCATTATTTATCCTCTTTTTTATTTAGCTTTTTCATTCTTGCAAAAACAATAATTAAAGCGATTACAATCATAGCTAAAGCTACAAATAACACTATACTATCTCCTGTAATAGGTAGTTTTGCTGTTTCTTGAACAGTTCTTGTTTCTTGTCTTTCTGGTTCTACTTCTTCATATGGATTAATTTTTGATACCATTAATTTTGCATCTGTTGTTACTGTCCCATCTTCTGCTGTTTTCCTAATCAAAACAACATATTGTGTACCATCAACAGCATCATTTGGTTGTCTAATTTCATTATTCTCCACAGCTGTCCAAGTAGCTCCTTCTATTAATTGATTATATAAGGTATGGAATTCAGAGGTTAATTGAATCTTTGAATACATATCTTTTTGATTATAATTTTCAGAATTTAATTCATTTGCTAGTTCTACAAGTCTAGCATATGATGGATCTGTTTCTACATTCATTAGTTGGTATTCATATGTTGCATTATCTGGATTTGTAATTTGTAAACCACCAACTGTAAGTGTTGTTTTTACTCCATCAATTTCTTCGTCAACTTCTACTAAGTTATCTACAACCTTTGTTTCAATTCTTTTGGTTGTATTTTCAACATACTCCATATCTGTTTTATCTAGGGCTTTAGATAAGTCAATTGCTAATACTTCTGTTTTTTCTTGACCATCTTGATTGTAATTTACATAAAGATATGTTGTATCTCCTGTAACAGCTTTCGCATCAATTTGTGCTACATAATTTCCTTCTCCATCTCTTGCTGTTACAAAATTCAAATCTTGTTCTTGTGCATTATCTATATTAGATACTGCTGAAGCAAAATTTGTTTGCATGAATTCTTGAATATATACTATATATTCTTTATTACCTTGCTCATCAGTATTACTGATTATTTGAATATTTTCATTTGTGACTGCTAAAACTATCATAGGTACTAACATTACCATGATGAATAAAACAATAGCACCCATAAGTTTTGCTTTGAAATTCTTCATACATACTCCCCCTAAATAATATTTTTTACAAATTTACGCCCACATTATATCATAATAGTTTTCAAAAGTATACCTTTTTTTGAAATTTTTTCTATTTCCGTAAGATTTTCGTGTCTTTTTATGTCGAATTTTTGATATTTTTCAATATATTTATGTAAATTTGTTCTTTTTTAATAAATTGTACTTTTTCTAAAAAGTTTCATCTCTATTTTGTATGCACGAAAACACAATGCTATTTCTATTCAATTCATTAAGTCTTGATTTTATTCTAAATAAATTTAAAAAGTTATATTTTTTTAACTTGTTATCATTAAAATTGTTAAATATTTGTATTGAACCGATTAATCAATCATTGTTCAGACTGAATCATCTTAAGGTAGGTATGATACATGATATTTTTAAGAAATCGGAATGGGATTGAAAATGCAATGAAAAACGACTTTTTTTAATTTTTGCACTATAATATATATGTCATCAAACAGAGAATTCTGTTTGTAGGCATCGCCACCTCAAGGGATTTTTATTTTTCCCTTGAGCTTGGCGATTAGCTGTCTCGATCTGCAAAGAACTGTTCTCCTTATTTAAAAAATCTGCCATCAATGCAGATCGAGACAGCAAATTGAGCCATACCAACTTGGTATGGCTCTTATTTTATACTTATTTTTCTCTTCTGATAATCCAATCCTTTTCACATTTCATTGGTAATCTCATGAACACCTTTTGACCTTTTACACCTGGGCTAACAGCTTGTATTTCATCTTTGGTATCATAATCCCATAAATGATCAATTGTAAATGGTACTGGTTCTAGCTGATAGGGAATCAATATTTCCATTTTATCCCCTACTTGAAGTTTATTTTTTATTTCAATAACAGATTTTTCCTCATCATATTCTACTACTTTTCCACCAAACTCATATTTTTCATTATATTGTCTTCCACCATATTCTTGTATATCTTTATTATTTCTATCATTAAAATAAAAAGTCGTTAATCCTCTTGTTTTTACTTTTTCCAATTCTTTTAAATATTTTGTGTAATCATAATGCTTTGGATCTTTTTCATAGTCATCAATTGCATTTCTATATGCTCCTATGACACTTGCTAAATAGTATTCTGTTTTTAATCTTCCTTCTATTTTTAAACTGTCAACCCCCATATCAATAATTTCTGGGATTTCTTTAATTAGACACAAGTCTTTTGAAGAAAAAATACTTGTTCCATATTCACTGGTTTCAATTGGCATCAATTCTCCTGGATTATTTTTTTCTTCAGCATATAAATTATATGACCATCGACAACTTTGTGCACAATCTCCTAAATTTGCACTTCTACATGCCATAAAATCACTCAAGAAACATCTTCCTGAAAATGCAAAACAAATAGCTCCATGGATAAAAATTTCAATTTCCATTCCTTCTGGCTTATTTTCCATAATGAATTTTAATTGTTTTTTATTCATTTCTCTTGCCATGATCATTCTTTTAGCTCCATTATGATACCAAAAGTTTGCTGCATGAAGACTAACAATATTAGCTTGTGTACTAATATTGATAGCTACACTTGGTGCATATTGTTTTAATACTTCTATAACGCCTCCGTCTGCTGCAATGATTCCGTCTGGATTTAGTACTTCTAATTTTTTTGCCATTTCGATAATTTCTTCATATTTTTCATCCCATGCAAAAATATTTAAGGTAACATATACTTTTTTCCCTATACTATGTGCATATTTAATTGTTTTTTCTAAATCGTCATCTTTCATATCTGCTCTTGTTCTCAATGATAATGATGATGTCCCGCAATATACTGCATCTGCTCCATATAAAAAAGCGATTTTGGCTTTTTCATAAGAACCAGCAGGTGCTAATAATTCTACTTTTTTCAATTTGTTTCCTCTTTTCTTTCTTTATATTTTGGGTAAATTCTATCATATTTTTTTTATTTTTACAATTATTTTGAAAATTCTTGTATTATATAGTATAATATATATGAGGTGAAAAATTATGGCTTTTGAACCAAAAAAGAGAGAAGAATTTTTAAATTCATTAAAACATATATCTATGAATAAATCAGAAGAAAAAAATATGATTGATAATTTTAACCCTATTACATTATCTGATTTATATGAACTATTTCTAAAATTAAAAGATTTTGTTATAGATGATAAAGATTTTGAAAAACTTTCTACTTTGATAAGCTCACAATATCCAAGAGATATTTTTACTATATTACATAATCCGATTACAGATATGGAGATTCAACAACTATTAGATATTATGCAACAAGAATATACAGAAAGTATAACCTATCATAACCCTAAAAATATATCTGAAAAAGAACTTGAACATTTAAAAGAAATTCTACATACAGAACGTCCTTCTATGTTTTTAGAATTTATTGAAAAATCTATTAGTAAGCAAGAGTTTACACAACAAACAAAATTAATTAAAGACACTGTCTCACAACTTGCTGATGCCTATTATGACCAAGCCAGTCCAAATGGTCAAAAAAATTTAGATTATTTAACTAGTGCGATTTATTTAATCTATAAAAAATTACAGCCTGGGCTTTCTATCATCATACCTTCCCGTATTAAAGGATTAAAAAGTTTTGATGATAATGCAACAAAAGAATTAAACAATGCTATCCAAGATACCATTCCTTACAATATACAAACTGGTATTGATTTTTCTGATTTACAAAAACATATATCTTCTAATGATGATACAAAGAATTTTGCTGATAAAACGATAGCAGATTTATCTGGTATTACGATTGTACTAAATCATATTGATGAAACTTTACATTTTGACAACCTTTCTGAAAATAGTGAAATATTAAATCTAAGAAAACAAAGAAATGATAACTTAAAATTTCTTCATAGTATGAAAAAATATTTGAATGAAAATGATATTTTTATGACACAAGAAGAGTATTTTCAAGCTTATATTGAATTATTAGATCGTTTACAAGATAGTACCTATCCAGAATGTACACATGAAATAAAAGGTGGAAACTATTCTTCTAGATTAAAATTAGCTATTAATAATTATAAAAAACTTGCTTTGACAGATTCTTTTTCTGCGAATGCTACTTCAGAGGAAATCGATGAATTATATACTCTCACAGATTGTTTAGCTAGACGAGTAGATGATAAATTGGAAAATGAAATTTTATTAGTGACATTTCCACAGATATTAGATGATCCATTATTAACAGATGATTTTAAAATCAGTGGAAAATTCATTAAATTTGTAAAAAAAGAAAATGGCTTTTGTGCTATTTATTTTGAATTAACTGATGCTATGGGACGAAAAACAGAAGTACAACTTCAATCCAATATGAGATATAATGAAACAAAAAATGGTCCTTCTACTCATAATGATATGCCAAATAAAAAAGTAGATATTCGCCATTTTTTTGAATTAACAAACAATAGAGATAATCCTAAAGAACTTGATTCTTATCTAACATTATTAAGTAGAACTTCAAAAAGAATGGAAGAAGAATTAAAAAATGATTTAGCAAATTTAGAAGAAGAAAAAAATATTCCTACCAAAACTCCTGCAGACAAAAGAAACTTGACGACACGTATAGAAAGATTAAAAATGAAAATTCAAAATATAGAAAATGCAAAAAATAATATACAAGTGAAAGAGCATTTTAGAGAAGAATATGATATGATCGATACAAAAAATACTTTCAAAGAAGATAATTCTGAAATATTGTATGTAAATGGACGACCTATTAAAGTATTTAATACAAAAACAACAAAACGTGTAGAAGAAATGGATATTGAACAATATTTACCTATATACGCAGAATATTATTCTCCTGTCACGATGAAAACCATTAGTTCTGCACATGCTACTGCTCCAGAAGCTTACGTGAATAGTAAAGATTTAATCGAAAGTTTTTCAGAAATTTTAAGAAAAGGGGACGAAATTCCATATCTTGCCGAAATGTTACTAGATAAATTGAAAGCAATTTTACAAAAGAAGAATACGAATCAAATTTCTTATGAAGATTTAAAAAATTATGCTGCCCAAAATTTTTATAAAACGCCATCGGAAGATTCTGAAGGACCAGATATTAGTAGATAATGATATTTCATCATAAAAAAATATAAAAGACCTAATCATTGATTACAAATTGAATGATTAGGTTTTCTTATTGTATAGGAAAAATCGACTTTTATCTTGACCCTATGTGGATTTTTCCGTATACAACAAGGTTAGGTTTCTTATATTTGTGAAGTACTGCGAAGCAGTCTTCACATGTGTGCGTCGAAATCTTTGATTTCGTTAACGCACGCCTTTCTTATTATTTTTTGTTGGTTATTTTTTATAGATAATTTATTGAGAAAATCCTTTTCCCTTTTGTATGATTTTACTAACAGCTAATCCATCTCCTATTTCTAAGATTTCTGTTTCTAGATTTGGATTTTCACTTACCTCTTTGATATATTCTCTTAAATTTCTGACCGCTGTTCTTTGTTTATGTTTGTTATAATCACTCATCACATAACCTTTATATAAAATGTTATCTGCAAAGATAATTCCTTCTTTGTTAATCATTCTTAAAGCTTCTTTTAAGAAAAATGGATATTTTCCTTTTGCAGCATCTATAAATACTACATCATACTGATTATGCAATGTTGGCAAAACTTCTACAGCATCGCCTTCATAAATGTTTATTTTATTTTCTACCTCTGCTAGCTTAATATTCTTCTTTGCCTCTTCCACTCTATCTTCTTCTCTTTCAATTGTATCGATTACACCATTTTCTGCTAAAAATTGTGTAAAACAGATCGCAGAATATCCTACTGCTGTTCCGATTTCTAATATTTTATTTGGTTTGTTTTTACTTAAATATTTTTCAATAACCTCTAATGTTTCGTCCATAATAATGGGAATATGTTCTTCTAATGCTTTTTGTTTTATCTTTTCTAATGCTTTTTTATTCAATTTTGTTTCCTCCATATGGTTTTTAATTGTTTTTTCCTCTTTTTCGTTTTAAAATAAAATATAGGAAATTTATTTTCGCATTGAGCCTAAGTAACTTAAAGTTTCATATTGTTTCCTATACCACAAAAAACAACTTTACACAGTTCTCATGAAGCGAGATTTATCTACTATGTTATCTCTCTTTTTCTTGGTTATCTTTTTGAGGAATATGTGATTTGACTAAATTGATAATACATTGCTTTACATCTAAATTATTTTTAGTCCAGTAGTCAAATTGTTTCATAATATCATCTTTCATCATTAAATTAGCAGCATCTTCTAAACTATAACCTTCTTGTATAAATTCACGCATTTTTTGAATCACATACATTCTATTTTCTGTATCTTGATTCACTGTTTTATGTTTTTCTTTTTCTATTATATTAACCATTCTTTGTACATTTTTAGCAGCTAATCCTGGTTTTACTTTTTTGCTTATACTTTTCATTTTTAATTTCATTCCTTTCTTGCTTCGCTCAAAGGCACACCTAGTTACGAAAGTTATTTCTTTCAAACTATACTTCTCTTTATTTATTTCTATTTGCTCTTTCTCTTTCTTTTGTATCTAGTATTTTCTTTCTTAATCTGATTGATTTTGGTGTTACTTCTACCAATTCATCATCTTGAATAAATTCAATTGCCTTTTCTAATGACATTTGAATTGGTGGTACTAAACGTAATGCATCATCTGAACCAGAAGCTCTTGTATTGGTTAAATGTTTTTCTTTACATACATTGATTGCTAAATCTTCTCCTCTTGAATTTAATCCAACAATCATACCTTCATATACTTCTACACCAGGTCCTATAAATAAATCACC
>CAMLUB010000040.1 GCA_946486515.1 uncultured Clostridium sp. | reverse complement strand
ATAAATTAATCTTTAATAATGATGATTTTTTGCTCCGTCCCTAAAATCATCACCATCACTAAAATATTGGTCATGTCTGAATTGTATCGACTTTACATTATTGGGTTGCAACACATATAAAAATAATAAAACTATATTAGAGGTAAGTTGTAAGAAAAAATAATTTTATCTATTTTGTTTTTCTACTATTTCATTCTTATTTTTATAAAGACTATTTTCTGGAACAACGCCTCTTACAGAAGATAATGGGTAAATATTTGAATTTTTTCCAACAATCGTTCCTGGATTTAATACAGAACCAGAACCTACTTCAACATTATCTCCAAGCATAGCTCCTACTTTTTTTCTCTTCGTTTCTATGGTTTCTGTTCCATTTTTGATAACCACTAATTGTTTATCTGATTTTACATTACATGTAATAGAACCTGCTCCCATGTGTGCTTTATACCCTAGAATAGAATCTCCTACATAGTTATAATGTGGAACTTGCACTTTATTAAATAAGATAACATTTTTTAATTCTGTAGAATTCCCAACAACTGCTCCTTCTCCTACAATCGCATTTCTTCTGATAAATGCACAATGTCTAATTTCTGCTTCTTTTCCAATAATTGCAGGACCGTTAATATATGCCGTTGGTGCTACTTTGGCACTTTTAGCAATCCAAACATTTTCTCCTATTTTTTCATATTCGTCCTTATCTAATGTTTTTCCTAATTCTAAAATATAGTCTCCTATATTAGGCAACACTTCCCATGGATATGTACTTTTTTCTAATAATTCTTTTGCGATGGTTTCTTCTAAATTATATAAATTTTTAATTTTACATTCTTCCATTTTCTACATTCCTTTCTTATTTAGTTTTTTTGGAAATAAAGTTGAGGGAAATTAGGGACAAAGTCATTTTTCCCTTTTTACTTAAATAACTTTAAAATATATTAAATTTTTTAAAAAGGGAAAAATGACTCTGTCCCTAATTTCCCTCAATGATATGTCATTAACAAAAAGAAAACCAATTTCTTCTACTAAATTTTTTTAAAGGTTGCCAAAATGCCCCGTCCCCTTTGGCAACTTTTGGCAAGCTATCTGTTCCAGAATTTTTCATATAATTCTTTCGCTGTTTTGGGGCTATCCACTCCGTCTTTATTTTTCACAGGTGCAAAATCATCTTCTCTTTTTCCTCGTAATATGGCAATATCATCAAATAATTCAAATGCATCAAAGATAAATGATTCAAATTTGTATGAATTTGGTTCTGTTGGAATAACTTCCTTTCCTTCTTCATCTATATATGCGTTTTTCTTAAAAGCACTATGATAGATTAATGTTTCTTTACTAATTTTTTCAATGGCTTCTATTGTATATAGATTACACATAATATGGGATTCTCCATATTTTAGTTCTCCTTCATCATCTACTTCTTCTGCCATTTTTTCTGGTAATTCTGTATATTCAATAACTTTTGGCTGCCCATTCATTTTACAAAATACGCCTACTCTTTCATGTGGATTCGCTTTTACTACTGATTTTGAAGCAATTTGTACTTTTTTATCAATTGCCATTCCTAATAAAATTGTATCTGCCATTTTTAATAAAGCATTATCCACACTTCCGATAAATACCCATTTGATTCCTTTTTCTTTCATTTCTGCTAGACATCCACTTGCTCTTAAAGAAGAATATGTACCACCATTTCCATCAGAGGCTTCCTTTATTTTCATGTCTTTTCCTATTAATAGTTTTCCATTTACGTCTAATAAAGGTAATTCACTTTGTGCAAAAAATCTTACGGAATCTTTGTCATATCCAAAATAGTTATGTTTTTCCATGAATTCGATTGTTTCATCATTGTTTTCTTTACTTGTCATGATATACCATGGAATGATTTTTCCATATTTTTGATTCGCTTCTTTTAAATTTTCTGCCAAAATTTCGAATAGATATTTTCCTTTTCCATAAACATCTAATTTAAAAGTTCCTTTTGGTCCTGGATGTCCTAGTCTTGTTCCTTGACCTCCTGCCATGGTTACCACAGCATATTCCCCTTTTTCTAAGATAGCTTCTCCTAATCTTTGAAACTTTTCTTTTTGCTCTTCTGATAATTTTTTCTTATCTAAATATGGTAATGGTTCTATTTTATTTTCTTTTATTTCTATTTCTTTTTTTGTATTATCATATAATTCTTTTAATTGGTGAAAATCAATTTTGCTAATTTGTTCTATCAATGCTTGTTTTTTATCTTCATCTAATTTTTCTATCAATTTTATAATATGGTCTTGATTGTACATTTTTAATATGTCTATTGTGTCCTGTACTTTATCCATTTTGTTTCGCTCCTTTTAGCTAATATAGTATAGTATATGTTTCAATTTTAATATTGTCATTTTATCATACTCCCATATTTTTATCAAGTTTTTTAGAAAACTTGTCATAAACCTAGAAGAAGTCCAATATACATTAAGTAAAGTGTACAAAGATTTTGAAAGTATATAAGGAGGTATATAGATGGAAAATACAAGATTGTATCAAGACATCGCAAAAAGGACTGATGGAGATATTTATGTAGGCGTCGTTGGTCCTGTACGAACTGGTAAATCTACTTTTATTAAAAGATTTATGGATTTATTAGTCATTCCCAACATTGATAATGAATACAAAAAGGAAAGGGCCAAAGATGAGTTGCCACAAAGTGCTGGTGGTAGAACTATCATGACAACAGAGCCAAAATTCGTTCCTAATGAAGCAATTGAAATCACCTTAAATGATAATTTAAAATTTAAGGCAAGGTTAGTCGATTGTGTTGGATATTTAGTGGATAATGCCATTGGCTATTTAGAAGATGATATGCCTAGAATGGTAAAAACACCTTGGTCAGAAGAAGAAATTCCTTTTGAAACAGCCACTGAAATTGGAACCAAAAAAGTCATTGAAGAACATTCTACCATTGGTGTTTTAGTTACAACTGATGGAACCATTACAGATATTCCAAGGGAAGATTATGTAAAAGCTGAGGAAAGGGTTGTTAATGAATTAAAAGCTTTGAACAAGCCATTTATCATTTTATTAAATTCCAATGACCCTGATTCAGACTATACCAAAGAGCTTGCAGAAGAACTTAGTGAAAAATACAATACATCTGTTATGCCTCTTAATTGTGAATATTTAACGATTGAAAATATTAATACCATGTTTTCAAAGGTATTATATGAATTTCCTGTTGATCAAATCTGCATCAAATTTCCTAGATGGATTGATGGATTAGATATGTCACACCCTTTAAAAACAGAATTATATAAAGAAATTAAAGATGCTTTTTCTAATGTCAATGTTTTAAAAGAAATACCAACCTGTGCAGAAACCATTAAACAAACAGAAATCATTTCTAAAACATCTGTAACAGATATTCAATTAGGAACTGGAAGAGTCAATGTAGAAATCACTTTAAAAGAAGAATTATTCTATCAAGTACTAACAGAAATTACAGGTGTTCCAGTTTCTAATGAAGGCGATTTGTTTAGCATCATTTCTGAATTGGCTGATGTGAAAAAGAAATATGATAAAATCGCTTATGCACTAGATGAAGTTAATAGAAAAGGTTATGGAATTGTTACCCCTTCAATGGATGAATTAATCTTAGAAGAACCAGAGATGGTAAAACAAGGTTCTAAATTTGGCGTAAAATTAAAAGCCATGGCTCCTTCTATTCACCTTATAAAAACAAATGTTGCCACTGAAGTATGCCCAATTGTTGGTTCTGAAAAACAATCAGAAGAATTAGTTAATTACTTACTTTCTGGATTTGAAAGTGACCCTCAAAAAATTTGG
Organism: uncultured Clostridium sp.; assembly: GCA_946486515.1. Lineage (GTDB taxonomy): Bacteria > Bacillota > Clostridia > TANB77 > CAG-508 > CAG-269. The sequence goes on along the minus strand of CAMLUB010000040.1, from coordinate 5,782 downwards.
GAATCAAATATCTTTGGAAAGAGTCTACATGAATTGGTAAATGAAGGCTTACAAACCAAACTTGCTAAAATGCCTGAAGAAGCACAAATTAAGTTACAAGAAACATTAGAAAGAATTGTTAATGAAGGAAGTGGCGGATTAATCTGTATTATCCTTTAGGGACGTGTCAAAATGGACATTTTTTGTCCAAAAGGGACACTCTACATATTCAAAATGGCTTTATATGCACAAATCCGAGGGAACCATTCCCTCGGGTTAAACTTATATTCAAATTTTCACATATACATAAGTATTTTTATATTCTTATTATTTTTTTTCTACACTTTTATTCTCATTTAACGTGATTCCTTTGCTTTTCAAATCTTTTACTACTTGTTGTTTTTTCTCTTGCCATTCTTTTGAAGATATTATATCAAATTTTATACTTGCTATTCCTACATTTTTGTCTTTTCCAAAGATATCTATAGCTAGCTTAGCCTCAGCATTTTCTTTTAAAAATTCTTCATTATTTAATTCTTTTTTCTTATAAATTCTAGTTTCAAAATCTAAGCCATTCAGAAATTTTATTTCTTTTCTTCCTAATATATGAGAAACCATATATATACTATCCCTATCTTGAAATCTATAATATCCATCATCTCTTAAAGCATTTATTTTATCGATTGCATCTAATAAATGTAAATTAACTGTATCAATTGTTCCAGAAATTCCTTTTTGAAAAATAATTTGGTGTAAATCCACAGGCAAATGAAGATGAATACAACTACCAGCTATTCCATAGGAAAACATATCATTTATAGGTGTATGTTGTTCTGTATAGTCATTCTGTTTTTCTGAAATTTTCTTTTCAAAAAATGTTCTTACAGCTTCTTCTGTTTCTTCTTCTTGCTCTACTGCATTTTGTAATGATCTATCATCCATCATATCTACTTTTCCTAATAGGTTATTTATTATTTTTTCATTTTCACTTGTTCTCATTGACATTAAAATCATTTTTATATCTTTTTTATTCATAACATCACTTCCATATAATTTATCAGATTATACTTCTTAATATAATTTTACTGTATAAATTCAAAAAAGTCAATTGCATATAAACTTATGCATAATATAAAATGAGCCTAGAAATTTTCATTCTAAGCTCTACTTTCATAATTTTCTTTTTATGCTTCTCTTTGTAATACAACATATTCTAAGTTGCCTGACATCATTTTTTCAGTTTTGATGCCATAGATTCTCTTAATTGTTCTCATAATGCCATTACTTGTACAAACTAAAATTAGAGAATCATCTGGATAAGTTGCAAAGATTCTTTCAATTGTTTCTTTTACTCTTGCTTCTACGTCTTCATGCTTTTCACCATGAGGTGGTGTATAAATTCCTTTTTGAAAATCTTTTCTTAAAGATTGATCTACAGTTTCTTTATTTTTTCCTTCCCAATCTCCAAGACTGATTTCTGTAAATCCATCTTCTTCAATGAATTCCCGATTTGGGAAAATAGCCTCTAAAGTCTGTTTTGTTCTTTTAAGAGGTGAACAATACATTGCATCAAAATGATATTTTTTTAATGTTTCTCTCATTTTTTCTGCCTGTTTTCTTCCCTCTTCTGTAATATCTGTATCTATTACTCCGCAAAACCGACCTTCTGCATTCACCTTGGTCAATGCATGTCTCAAAATAATGATTTGCTTCATATGCATTCTCCTAATATGTTATTTAAAACGGAAAACTTTTTACCTCACAGTTTTTAATACATAGTGGTAAACATGCTCCGTTTTGAGGCACTCCATTAAAATAGCAGTTAACGGCTATACTAACGCCTCCATGGGTTACTAATAAAATATTCTTATCTTTATACTTCTTTTTTATCTCATCTAAAAATAAAAATATTCTATTAAAGAAAACTCTGATATTTTCAGCTTGTTCATAAGTCACATTTTTCTCGTAATTCCAAAATGCTTTAAAATCAAAATCCTCTTTATGCATTCCTTCCATTTCTCCAAAATCTCTTTCAGAAATTCTTTCATCAAAGATAATGGGAATGTTTTTCTCTGCGTTAATAATCTCAGCTGTCTGTCTTGCTCTTTTTAACGGTGAGCAGATAATCATATCAATGTTTTCTTCTTTTAACTTTTCCATTGTTTCTTTTGCCTGTTCTATTCCTTTACTATTAAGCAAAATATCTGCTTTTCCTTGTACTTTTCCATACAAGTTCCAGTCTGTTTCTCCATGTCTTGTTACATATAACACCATACACTTACCTCCATACTTGAAAACCTTTTGCTGAAAATGAGCAAATCTGTTTCAATTCTGCACAAATCTCTAATCCGTTGATTTGTGCTATTTTTCTTACATACTTTCTCAAGCTTTCATCAGTTTCAAGGAATCCATGCCGGTTAATCGCATCTTCTCCAATGGTAATACTACCAGAGGAAATTTCCTTTTTACCTATTTGTATACCATTTTCACAATAGGCAAAATCACTATTTTCAGGTAATTCCAGTCCGAAACCATGTGGTATATAGTTGTTCTTAGCGTTTTCTATTTTCTTCACTATATACACATTTTTTCCCGGACTTGTGAGCAATGTTGCAAGTCCTCTAGTCTTTTGAACACCAATCAATACTTCATGTATTGTTGGCATTCCATAATGTGCTACATTTAAGATTTCATCTCCCATAAATCTTGATAAAACACTGGAACAGAAATTATAGTGTCGCTCTCTGTTATAAGATTCCATACGTTTTGCATGTTCATATAACTTCTCTGCTGTATCTCCTTTAACATATCTTATATATCGATAATCATTAATTCTCTCAATACAAATATCTTTATGGTACCAGTTTCCTATAACAGGATACAACTGATCCTTATATTCGCTTGCTGATGCATGGACAAGCATATAGTAACTTTTCTCCATTCCCATGCCATTTTCTGGATAACATAAAGAAATAAAATGGTTACCATTGGTAAAATTCTGGTCATACACTATTAGGTCTTTGAGAGCTTTCTCACATCTCTCTCTAAATTTTGTTATATTCATACTCCCATCAGAATTTATTTTATACAAAGCTGTACCACATACATTGATTGTAGTATCTACAGGAATGAATGGAGTATCTGGTTGTTCCCAGACATATGCAGCTCCTGTAAAGAAACCTCCCCGCATTCTTGTAACATTATGTGCAATCCCTAAATCAGACATTGCATAAATATCACAAGTTTTCTGTGTTGATGAAAGTTTTGTTGCAACTTTTGAAATCAACTTTCTTGTTGTTTCTAAGTTCCGAAGCACTGTCTTCTGTGTTCTGTCACTTAATGTTAAATTGTAAATCATATTGTCTCCTCCTTTTTTTACATTAAATGTTTTTGGTTACAAATTCTTTACTAAAGAATTCAAGTTTAGCATTCTCAAGCATTTAGTATTATGCTTAATCTATGCCCATTTTATTTTATGTTAATCTCATTTTCTGAACTTTTCAAAATACAGTTTTGCAAAATTGATAAAAAAATTATCAATTTTTATTTTCTTTATGGAGATATTCCCTTCTATCCTTGTACTTTTATGTAAAATAATGGTATAATAAAAATAGATTTTGTTATTGATGGAGGAACATATGGAACAAGATATCTTAAAAACAAATAGAGCGAAATTATTATCTGATTTTATTAATGAAATGAAACTATCTATAAAAAAGCATAATATAAAAGGAGAATTGCCTAGTAAAACATATATCTACACCAGAATTGCAGATTATACACATTATGCAGAAGTGAGTATCCGAAAATTTTTAACTGGTAGTATACCTAAAGATATTCCTAGTTTTCTTCAAGGAATCCTAGAATATGCAAAATTGTTACAAGTGGATGATTATAAGATTGATACATTTGCTAAAAATTATTTATCTGCTACCAATACAGTTGTTTTTCAGGATACAACTATCCAAACAAAAAATAATTTAATTCCTCAAGATTTAAGCAAAATTATTCGATCTCAAAAACTAACTTCCTTTTTAGATGATTTTATCAATCATCCTATTAATATTGCTTACATTTATGGATATAAATTAGGTGGAAAATCAAAATCTGTTATGGCATATATGTATGATTTGAGTTTAAAAAATAAATTTGAAAATATGATTTGGATCAATCTAAAAAAGGAAAATCAATTATCTACGATTTTAGATACCATTTTGCTTTTCAATTTAGAAAATAAAGCAGAAATCAAACCTGAAGAAAAACAGGAGGCTTGTCTTGAGTTTATAAAAAATACGAAATCTATCCTTATATTCGATTTTGATGATGATATGATACAAGATGAAACTATTACATGTATAAAGAACTTTTCTAAATTTTCAAAAATGGTAATGATTACTTCTATTCCTTATCATCAATATGAAAATGCATTAGATACTTACTGCTCTAGTTTTTGTATTAATGACTTCATTTCTAAAGAAGAGCTAAAAGCTATGCTTCATACAACAGAAGATTTTAGAAAAATTATGGATATGCAACCTGCATTAGTCGATACATTATATTCCATTACTGGTGGCATTCCATTTGCTTCTATCTATTTAATGAAAAAGATTGTGAATGCCAATAAGCTTGGTGTTTCTTTAGAAAATGCCATTTCTAAATATACAAAAACAAATGAAGATTATAAACTCATGTCAGAAAAAATTATTCATGATATATGGAAAGAATTAAGTCCAATCGCTAAAAAAATCGTCATCATCTGTGCCAATTTTAAATACACCATATCGATTGAACTTGTTTCCTACATATTACACTTAGATATATTATCAAATGAGTGGCAAGAAGCCATTACAGAGTGTTATACAAATGATTTATTAATCCCGATTATTCAAAATCATCCTAGATTAGATATGCACAATTTAATCAAAACACTTGTCTTAGTAAATGCTTCTGATGAAGATTTTGATAAAGAAACATTTTTAAACCAATTAGCAAAGTTTTATATAGATAAATCTGCCTATGTGGGTGAATGTTATAATGATATTTCTAAATTAAAACTATTTGATGAATTAGATGAATGGAATATCACAAAACAAGTATTAAATATGTTAGAAAAAAACAAATTATATAAAGAGTATGTTACGATTATTAGAAATCTAAAATACTATATTTATGTTAGAGGTATGTGGGAAAAAGGAGAAGATTCTCCACATTTAAAAAGAGCCAAAATGGCAAATATGATACAAGATAAAAATGAAGAATTAGAAGCTTTGTGTGATTATATTAATATTATGTCTAAATCTCAAAACCAAGAAGAAGCGAAAAAATATCTAGATATTGCCTTAAAAATTGTCGAGAAAGAAAAAGATTCTTTAGAAAAACGTATTGTCTGTTTGTTTTACCATGTAAAAGCTTTGTATACTTGTAACTGTTTAAAAAATTACAAAGAAAGTTATGACATATGGATGAATATTAAAGAAAACTATTTTCCTTATATTAACGAATATCGAAAATTGGTAACAAATTTATGGATTACTAGATGTTATTTAAAAATTGAAAATGCTTTTGACTTAAAATATAATATGTTAGTTAAGCAATTAGAAGAAGCAAAACTTGCCAATTTCACTCGTGGACAAGCAGATTATCGCCTTTTATTAATTTCTTTACTATTAGAAAATTATGCAACTACTAAAAATGTTAATCTTTTGGAAAAAGCTAATTTAGAATTAAAATCTTGCGAAAAATTTCTAAAAGACAATGATTTAGATGATATTCGAAATGAAGCTTTATATTATCGATTGCAAAC
>CAMLUB010000039.1 GCA_946486515.1 uncultured Clostridium sp. | reverse complement strand
GTCTGCCAGCTACTGCATACTGACCTTGTAACAGGCAAAGCCTTAACAAGCTCAGCATAGCCAAAAGCACAATTCTTTTCCAACTAAGCATTTATTTGAAAAAGGAGTAATTTTGATGACGGAGTAAAAAATCATCATCGTTCTCAATTGAAAGGATAGATAATGAATAGTCAAAAAAAAATCAAGAGATTCAATGAATTGCAGGAAAAGTCAAATTTAGAAATTAATGAAGAGCAAGAATTAAATCAATTGGCAAAAGAATTTTTAGAAATGACAAGGCAAACATATGATAGAGTAGCAACTACTTATTCTGATGTCAATGGAACTAAGATGATAGATTCCTACAGAAATATGTATGATATCTTATTTAAAACAGCTGAGAAAGAATTAAAAAAGCCAATAGAGGATATGGAAGTATTAGATGTAGGAACAGGTCCTGGTAGAGATATAAAATTCATGTATAGCAAAGGTGTAAAAAAAGCAGTAGGATTAGACAATTCAGAAGAATTTATTAAGATATTAAAAGAACTTGAAGAAAAGAGAGAAATTCCAAAAAACAGTTTTGTCAAAGGGGATATGTTAGATATTCCTTTTGACAATGAGATTTTTGATATTGTTAGGCAAAATGCTTCTTTGTTACATATACCAATCACAATCAAAGGTGAGATGTTAGATAAAGCTATACAAGAAAGTTATCGTGTTTTAAAAGAAAATGGAATCTTATTTGTTAGTGTAAAAAAAGGAAAAGGGGTTCAATTGATAGACACGAAAGAAGGATTAGGTGCAAGAATCTATCAAATGCATACAGTAGAAAGTATTACGAAAATTCTGGAAGAACATCATTTTCGTATATTAGACATTATAGAAATAGAAGAACAAAGAAAACAAAGCAAAATTGATTGGATTAATGTCATTGCGAAAAAGTGTAGATAAAGATTCAATAGAAATGGAAAAATATAGCATTTGAAAATAAGCACGGGTGACTAAGAATTATAGTCAACATAAAAGTGTCCCAAACAGAAACGTCCCCAAAAGGACAAAAGGGACAAATAAAAAGAAAGGATTGAAAAAATGGAAAACAATAATATATATAAAACACCACTTTCTGCTAGATATGCTAGTCCAGAAATGAATAGAATATGGTCAAACAATGAAAAATATTCAACATGGAGAAAATTATGGGTTGCATTAGCAGAAACAGAAAAAGAATTAGGAATTGATATAACAGACGAACAAGTTGAAGAAATGAAGAAAAATGTAGACAATATTGATTATGATGTGGTTAGCAAAAGAGAAAAAGAATGTAGACATGATGTTATGGCACATGTATATGAATTTGGATTAAAATGTCCAAAGGCAAAACCAATTATCCACTTGGGAGCAACTTCATGCTATGTAACAGATAACACAGATGTTATTTTAATGTCTAAAGCATTAAAACTAATCAAAGAAAAATTAATCATTGTTATTAAAAACTTAAAAGCATTTGCAGAAAAAAATAAGGATGTAACTTGTTTAGGATATACACATTTCCAACCAGCACAATTAACAACTGTTGGAAAAAGAGCAACTCTATGGATGCAAGATTTATTAGAAGATTTAGAAGAATTAGAATTTGTTGAAAGTCATATGAAACTATTAGGTTGTAAAGGAACAACAGGAACACAAGAAAGCTTTATGAAATTATTTAAAGATGAGACAAAAGTAAGACAAATTGATGGAAAAATTGCTGAAAAAATGGGATTTGAAAAAGTATATAATGTATCAGGACAAACCTATACAAGAAAATTAGATTCAAGAGTTTTAAACTTACTAGCAGAAATTGCACAAAGCTGTTCTAAATTTGCAAATGATATGCGTTTATTACAACATGAAAAAGAATTAGAAGAACCATTCGAAAAAGGACAAATTGGTTCATCAGCTATGGCATATAAAAGAAATCCTATGAGAAGTGAAAGAATTAATTCTTTATCAAGACATGTTATGACATTAGCAATGGATCCAAGTATTACAACTGCAACACAATGGTTAGAAAGAACATTAGATGACTCAGCAAATAAAAGAATTTGTGTACCAGAAAGCTTTTTAGCAGTAGACGCGATTTTAATTCTTTATGCTAATATCTCAAGTGATATTGTGGTATATAAAAATGTTATAAAAACAAATATGATGCAAGAATTACCATTTATGGGAACAGAAGAAATTTTAATGAATGCTGTTCTAAAAGGTGGAGATAGACAAGAATTGCATGAAAAAATTAGAGTATATTCTATGGAAGCTGGAAAACAAGTAAAAGAATATGGAAAACCAAATGACTTAGTACAAAGAATTGCTGCAGATGAAACATTTGGATTGACAGAAGAAGAAATTTTACATATCTTAAATCCAGACCATTTATGTGGAAGAGCTGTTCACCAAGTAGAAGATTTTATGAATGAAAGAGTAAATCCAGTGTTAGAGAAATATAAAGATTTAGGACAAGATGCTACAATAGAGGTAAATGTTTAATGAACTGAACTGTAGTCTTATAGATGTTCATTAAACAGTAATAAAAGGGGATTCTTAATGGAAAACAAAAGTAAAAATTATATAAAAAACATATTATTAGGTATCGCATTACTACCATATATCATTATAATGATTATGTGTATATATTATGCCATAACTGGTTATAGCGTAGAATTCTATGAAAAAACGTATTATGGATTATCTGCACTTGGAGAATTTCTAAGTGATGTTTGGTGGGAGATAATTGATTCGTTGATGGATTTTCCTACTAATCTTATTAGAATACCTATAACTATTTTATGGATTGGCTACCAAATATATTATTTTATTACCTTTAAAAGGGTTAGAAAAGAAAATAAAAAAGAATTAAAAGAAAATAATAGAAATACATCAAAAAATATAAACTTCAAAAAGATAATATTTTATATTTCTATAGGTTGTTGGTGTCTATATTTTGCATCAGGCATATATGCATTTTTATTTGGTTCTAAAACAGGAGGAGGATTATTTTATCCAAAGATGGAATATGGTATGGATGCATTAGTAAGTACATTATTTTGGAATTTAATTGCATTTTCAATTATACCAGTATTACCAATCTCATTATTATATATTGTTATTTATATGATAGTAAATAAAAGAAAAAAGAAGAAAGAAGCGATTGGAAAGGCGAATATAGACCAAACAAATATAGAAAATTGATTTATCATAAAGAACATATATAGAAAGGATATAAATAATGATAAAAAATATAATATTTGATATGTCAGAAGTCATTATATCAGGATATCATGGAGTTGAAAAAATATTAGAACAACAATATGCAATTCCAGAAGAAGAATGGGAAAGACAAAGATTATCTAAGAATGAACTCTTTTTAAACCTAATGAGAGGAAACTTAAGTGAAGAAGCATATTTAGAAGAACTTTTGCAAGGGACAAATTGGAATATTTCCATAGAGCAATTAAAAACAGCTATTCGTTCAAATCTAAATAGGCCAGTTCCAGGAACAATGAAGGTTGTCAGAGAACTAAAAGGAAAATATCAATTAATATTATTATCAGATTATGTAAGAGAATGGATGAAATATATTGAAGAAAGAAATGAAGATTTAAGAATTTTTGATAAAAAAATATTTTCTTATAATATAGGAACAACAAAATCAGAAGTAGAAACTTTTGAAACTGTATTAGAACAAACTAAAATTGTAGCAAATGAAACATTATTTATAGATGACTATGAAAAAAATGTAAAAAATGCAGAAGCAGTAGGAATTCATGGAATTGTATTTGAAAATGCAGAACAATTAAGAAAAACATTGTCTTCTGAGTATAATCTATTACAAGTAGAAAATGAGTATAGAGGAGAAGATAGATAATAAAGACTTTTATGTAATATAGAGAGGATATAAACAATGATTAAAAATATAATATTTGATTTATCAGAAGTTATCATATCTGGATATCGTGGCATAGAAGAAGTCGTATTAGAAAGTCAGTATGGAACTTTTGAAAATCAAAAATTATTAGAAAATGAAGCAGATTTAGATTCAATGAGAGAAAATGAAACTTTCTTAAACTTGTTAAGAGGAAAATTAACAGAGGAAGAATACTTGAATCATGTATTGAAAAATAAAAATTGGAATGTATCTGTAGAACAACTAAAGACAGCTATCCGTCAAAACTTAAATCAACCGATTCCAGGAACAATGGAAATTGTTAAACAACTAAAAGCAAAAGAAAAGTATCAGTTGATATTATTATCAGACCATGCCAGAGAATGGATGGAATATATCGAAGAAAAGAATAAAGATTTAAAGATTTTTGACAAAAAGATATTTTCTTATGATATAGGAGCTGTCAAATCAGATAAGCAAACTTTTAAGACTGTATTAGAAAAAGTAGCAATTGTAGCAGATGAAACATTATTTATAGATGACTATGAGAAAAATGTAAAAAATGCAAAAGCAGTAGGCATTCATGGGATTGTATTTGAAAATGCAGAACAATTAAGTAAAACATTATCTTCAGAATATAATTTATTGTAAGTAGAAAATGAATATGATGAGGAGAAATAATATGAATGATATTACAATATATAATACTAAAACATTTATTGCTTGTGTTCCGAAAGTGCCACATATTTCTAGAGAAGATGGTGGACATATATGGATAAGGTCAAAAGAAAAGTATTTTGCAAGTAGATTAGATTTGAGTCCTAAAGAAGCAATAGAAGTCATGAGATTAACGATGTTAGTTAGTGAAGCAATGATAAAAGGAATAAAAAATAGAGGCATAGAAATAGAAAGAATCAATTATCAAGAAAATGGAAATTGGGCATATATAGAAGGAACAAAACCAATTTTTCATATACATTTATATGGAAGGACGAGAAATTCCAAAATACAACCTTTTGGACAAGCTTTAAATTTTCCTTACAAAGATACAGGATTTTATGACACATTTGAACCATTTAATGAAGAAGATATACAAGAAATTCAAAAACAAATTCAAGCATTAGAAGAAAGTAAAAAATATGATATTACTAGCTGGAATTTAACATAAATAAAAATGAAAAAGGAGGATAGATATATGAAAAAATGTCTATTACTAGGAAATGGTGGAAGAGAAGCAGTAATTGCTGAACAAATTGCAAAAGGATATGTGCTATATGCGATATTACCATATGCAAATCCATCAATTGTAGAGCAAGTAGAAAAATCAAATGGAAAATATATCATAGGAGACCCATTTGATAAAGAACTTGTAGAAAAATTTGTAAAAGAAGAAGAAATTGAAGCAGCAGTTGTTAGCCAAGATAATTTGTTGCAAGAAGGATTAATTGATTTAGCAAGAAAACTTGGATTACAAACCTTTGGACCAACATCAAAAGGAGCAAAAGTAGAATGGAGTAAAACATATGCTTTAGATATTGTAAAACAATTGGCTCCTAAAATGATTATCAAAAATGAAAGTGTAAAAACAGTTCAAGAATTAGACGAAGTCATGAAAAACTACAATGATGACAGCTTTGTTGTAAAACCAGAAGGGTTAACAGGAGGAAAAGGTGTTAAAGTAGGAGGCATTCATTTTAAAGGAAAACAAGAAGGATATGATTATGCTAAATCTTGTTTAGAATCTGACGGAAGTGTTATCGTACAAGATAAAGTAGAAGGTAGAGAATTTACTGTTATGGCATTAACAGATGGTGAAAATATCGTCGTAACACCAATTACCTTTGATTATCCATATCGTTTTGATGAAGACAAAGGACCAGGAACTGGCGGAATGGGCTGTCTTAGCTTCGAAAATGGATTATTGCCATTCTTAGAGCAAAAAGATGTAGAAGAATGTAGTAAATTAATAAAAGATACTATTCAATATGTCAATAAAGATAGCTTAGAATTTACAGGTGTTATTTATGGTGGATTTTTCAAATGTAAAGATGGTATTAAATTTATCGAATTTAATGCAAGATTTGGAGATCCAGAAGCATTAAATGTATTAAACTCTTTAGAAACACCATTAACAGAAGTATTAGAAAATATATTCAATAAAAAATTAAGTACAGAAAACTGTAAATTTAAAAAGAATTATACATTTACCATTTATGTAGTAAGTCCAGATTATGCGATACAAAAAAGTAAAGAACCATGTGTATTTACAGTCAATAAAAAAGCAATCGAAGAAAGTGGTGCTAAAATATATTTTGCAAGCACAAAACCAGTAGAAGGCAATACCTATGAAGCTGTGGGAACTTCAAGATTATTTGGTATAACAACAATGGGAAATACATTAGAAGAAGCAAAAGAAAAAGCATATAAAGCACTAGAAGGAAATATTAGTGATAATCTAGATTATAGAAAAGATATTGGAGAAATTTACGAGCATTAAAAAATTGTCCAATTGGGGACGTTTCTGTTTGGGACATTTTTATGTGAAATTAAAAATGTTACTAAAATAATTAATAGAATATATAATAATAATTATATAAATCATAATTTCACATAAAAATGTCCCAAACAGAAACGTCCCCAATTGGACATCAAAGTTCACCTGTTTCAAACTTCTTAATCACATTAACTAATTGAATTTTTTCAGCAGCTTGCACTCGACTTGCTAAAGATTCTGGAGTATCTGTTTCTAAAACATCAACAACAGTTTGACTAATGATATTACCTTTGTCATATTCGTTATTGATATAGTGAACAGTTACGCCACTTTGTTTTTCTTTAGCATTAATAACAGCTTTATGAACATGCATACCATGCATTCCTTTACCGCCATGTTTAGGAAGTAAAGAAGGATGTGTGTTGATGATTGTATAGTTAGAAAGTAATTTATCACCAATTAATTTTAAATAACCTGCTAAAACAATTAGATTAATGTCATATTGAGATAATACTTCATATAACTCATTATCAATATCTTGATAATTCTTATTTTTTATGATATAAGTAGGAATGCCTGCTTTTTTGGCTCTTACTAATGCAAAAGCATTAGGGTTATTTGAAACAACTAACACAATCTTAGAATGTAATACTTTTTTATCAATAGCATCAATAATAGATTGTAGTGTAGAGCCATTACCAGAAGCAAAAACAACTAAATTATACATATAAACAACTCCTTATATAAATTTGTATGATTTGATTGCATTTTAGCAAAAACACAATCAAATGTCAAATTATAAAGGAAAATGAGAAAACAGGTATACTAAAATCAAAGATTTTTATAACATAGGTGCAAAAGAAGGAAAAAAATAACAAAGACAGAAAAAGATTTTTTTGATATAATAAATTTATCATATAAACAAAAATAGAAAGAGAGTAGTGGAAAATGTTTGGAGAAAAAATAAAAGAAGAATGTGGAATTTATGGGATTTATGGAATCAAAAATAATGAGGATGTAGTAACTCCTGTATGTGTTGGACTATCAGGACTTCAACATAGAGGAGAAGAGAGCTGTGGAATTGCAGTAAATGAAGATGGTGTGATTCATTTTCATAAAGATTTAGGATTAGTATCTGATGTATTTACAAAACATGTTCAAAATTCATTACCAACAGGTAAAATGGCAATTGGACATGTTAGATATTCAACAACAGGAGAAAGTAGAAAAGAAAATGCACAACCGATGGTAGTTAGACATAAAAAAGGAAATTTAGCAGTTGTTCATAATGGAAATATTACAAATGCATTAGAACTAAAAAGACAATTGGAAGATGATGGGGCAATCTTTACAACAACAAGTGATACAGAAGTTATCTGTCATATTATTGTAAGAGAAAGAATTAAGACAAATTCAATAGAAGAAGCTGTAAAAAATACAATGAAAATTATAAAAGGTGCCTATTCATTACTAATCATGTCACCACAAAAATTAATTGCTGTAAGAGATCCACAAGGATTTAGACCATTATGTATGGGACACTTAGGAGAAGATATTGTATTTGCTTCAGAAAGCTGTGCTTTAGATATTACAGGTGCAACATTTGAAAGAGATATCGAGCCAGGAGAAGTGGTAGTTGTTACAGACAATCAAGTAAAATGTGAGAAATATATGCCAAATGAAAGAAAAGGAATGTGTATCTTTGAATATATCTACTTTGCAAGACCAGACTCTATTGTAGATGGTATTAACGTACATATTTTTAGAGAAAACGCAGGAAGATATTTGGCGAAACAAGCACCAGTAGATGCAGATATTGTAGCAGGTGTTCCAGATTCTGGATTAGATGCAGCTTTAGGATATTCAAAAGAATCTAAAATTCCTTATGATATGGTATTTACCAAAAGTAAATATATTGGAAGAACTTTTATCCAAAATGCACAAAGTAAAAGAAAAGATTTAGTAGCATTAAAATTAAATCCTTTAAGAGAAACAGTCAAAGGAAAAAGAATTGTTTTAGTAGATGATTCCATTGTAAGAGGAACGACCATTACAAGAATTATCAGAACATTAAAAGAGGCGGGAGCAAAAGAGGTACATATCAGAGTAGCATCACCAGCTTTTGTAGGTGTATGTTATTTCGGAACAGATGTTGACAAAAAAGAAGCTTTAATTGCCAATAAAATGACAAAAGAAGAAATTGAAAAAGAAATCGGTGCAGATTCATTAGAATATCTAAGTATGGATAGCTTAAAAGAAATTGCAAAAGGGTGTAAAATAAATGATTTCTGTTATGGATGTTTTACAGGAACATATCCAATTGAAGTTCCAGAAACTCTTGAAAAAGATCGCTTTGAAAAGATAAAATTTTAATTGAAAAAAAGATTTTGAGAACAGAATTATTTTTCCATTTTTAGAAAATGAAGCACAAAAATATAAAGTAGCATCCCTGGAAGATTTGGTTAAGTCTGAACTGTAACGAATATAAAATTTATTTTTTGTAAAAAATATTTAAAAAGATTGAAAAATACTATATAGCTGTGATATAATAAATTCTGGTTTTTAAGAATAAGGGAGGAATAAGAAATGAAACAAGTTTTAAGAAAAACAAATATCATTGGTACAATAGGACCAGCAAGCGAAAGTGAAGAAATATTTACAAACTTAGTCAAAGCAGGACTAAATGTAGCTAGAATTAACTTTTCACACGGAGGATATGAAGAAAACGCAGAAAAAATAACTACAATAAAAAAAGTAAGAGAAAAATTAAACAAACCAGTTGCTTTATTATTAGACACAAAAGGACCTGAAATTAGAACAGGAAAACTTGAGTCTGGAGATGAAAAAGTAACTATAAATGAAGGACAAGAATTTACATTTGTTCATGATGATATTATTGGAAATGAAACAAAAACAACAATTAGTTACAAAAACTTATATCAAGATGTAAAACCAGGAGCTAAAATTCTAGTTGATGATGGAGCTTTAGAGTTTGAAGTTGTAGAAGTTGTTGGAAAAGATATTAAATGTAAAGCATTAAACACAGCTAGATTAGGAAGCAGAAAAACAATGAATGTGCCTGGGTTAAAATTAAATTTACCAGCATTAGCACAAAAAGATATTGATGATATTACAAATGGAATTAAAGCAGGATTTGATTTCATAGCTGCTTCATTTGTAAGAAGAGCATCAGATGTTCAAGAAATCAAAGATTTATTAAAAGCAAATGGTGGAGAACACATCAAAATTATATCAAAAATTGAAAGTCAAGAAGGTATTGATAATTTTGAAGAAATCTTAGCAATATCAGATGGTATTATGGTAGCTCGTGGAGATATGGGTGTTGAAATACCAATGGAACAAGTTCCAAT
>CAMLUB010000038.1 GCA_946486515.1 uncultured Clostridium sp. | reverse complement strand
ATTGTAAAAAATGATGAAATTATTTCAACAGGATATACAGGTGCTCCAAGAGGAAGAAAAAATTGTATTGACTTAGGATATTGCATAAGACAAAAATGTGAAATGCCAAGTGGAAAAGGATATGAAAAATGTAGGTCAGTACATAGTGAACAAAATGCAATTATTAGTGCTGCAAGAAAAGATATGATAGGAGCTACATTATATCTAGTAGGTATTAACCAAAGAAATGGAGAATATGTAAAAGATAATGAGCCATGTTCTTTTTGTAAAAGAATGATAATCAATTCAGGTATAAAAGATGTTATGATGAGGGATGACAAATCAACATATCGAATTGAACAGGTAGAAAATTGGATTACACAAGATGATTCATTAGAATATTGATATTCTGATTCTAAAGTAAATATATGAAAAGTTGTAATATAATTTAAAATTAAATGTTGAGTAATGATTTTTATGAAAAAGTCATCATAAGAGCATAGAAAAAACACAAAATTGTATTATTCTAAAAATAGGGGTGATTTTAGGGACGGAGCAAAAAATCATCATTTATACTACACAAATTTTATGTATAAAATAATACTGATAAAAATGGTGATTTTTTGCTCCGTCCCTAAAATCACCTAAAATCATCAGAAAGGAAACAAGAATGGATAAAATTATTAATATTATTGCAGAAGAATTAAATATTAAGCCAAAACAAGTAGAGGCTACAATAAAATTAATTGATGAAGGGAATACCATTCCCTTTATTGCACGTTATAGAAAGGAAGTAACAGGAGGATTAAGTGACGAAATCCTTAGGGATTTAGGAGAAAGATTAAATTACTTAAGAAATTTAGAACAAAGAAAAGAAGAAGTCGTAAAATCAATTGATGAACAAGGAAAATTAACAGATGAAATTTTACAGGCAATTTCTGTTTGTAAAACATTAGCAGAAGTAGAAGATATTTATAGACCATACAAACAAAAGAAAAAGACAAGAGCAACAGTTGCAAAGGCAAAAGGCTTAGAGCCATTGGCAAATATTATTATCGAACAAACAGAAGCAAAACCAATTTTAGAAATGGCAAAAGAATATGTAAATATCGATACTTTATCAGAAGAAGATAAAAAGAATAAAGACAAAGTAGTGGCAACTCCAGAAGATGCAGTGCAAGGTGCTTTAGATATTATTGCAGAAGATATTTCAGATAATAGTAAATATAGAAAACAAATCAAGAGAATATGTTATAGAGAAGCAACCATTCAAACGAAGGCAGCAAAACCAGAAGAAACATCTAATTATGAGATGTATTATGATTATCAAGAAGCGATAAAATACATACCAAGTCATAGAATCTTGGCAATTAATCGTGGAGAAAAAGAGGATTTTCTAAAAGTAAAAATTGAAAAGCCAGAAGATAAAATATTAGCATATATAGAAAGAGATATAATAAAAGGGGAAACGCAATTTACTCAAATGCTAAAAGATACCATTTTAGATAGTTTTAAAAGGTTAATTGAGCCATCAATCGATAGAGAAATTCGTTCAGATTTAACAGAAAAGGCGGAAGATAAGGCGATTAAAGTATTTGGTAAAAATTCAAAACAATTGCTTTTAGGAGCACCAATCAAAGGAAAAACTGTTATGGGATTTGACCCAGCTTATAGAACAGGTTGTAAAATTGCCGTTATTGATGAAACAGGAAAATTATTAGATTATACAACTGTATATCCAACAGAGCCTCAAAATGATGTGGAAGGTGCGAAAAAAGAATTATTAAAACTAATTGAAAAAGATAAAGTCGATATGATAGCTATTGGAAATGGAACAGCATCAAGAGAGTCAGAAATGTTTGTAGCAGATATGATAAAAGAAGCTACAAGAGATGTACATTATGTGATTGTTAGTGAAGCAGGAGCATCTGTATATTCTGCATCAAAATTGGCAACAGAAGAATATCCAGATATTAATGTATCTATCAGAGGAGCGATTTCCATTGCAAGACGTTTGCAAGATCCATTAGCAGAATTGGTTAAAATAGATCCAAAAGCGATTGGTGTTGGGCAATATCAACATGATGTTAACCAAAAGAAATTACAAGAAAGTTTAACAGGTGTGGTAGAAGATAGTGTTAACAAAGTAGGCGTTGATGTCAACACAGCGACACCATCCTTACTTTCCTATGTTTCAGGAATTAATAATACAATTGCGAAAAATATTGTGAAATATAGAGATGAAAATGGAAAATTAAAAAATAGAAAAGAATTATTAAAAGTTCCAAAGCTTGGAAAAGTAGCATTTGAACAATGTGCAGGATTTTTAAGAATATTTGATGGAGATAATCCATTAGAAGTGACAGCCGTTCACCCAGAAAGCTATGAACCAACAGAAAAATTGTTAAATCAATTAGGATTTGATAAAAATGATTTAAAAGATAAAGAAAAATTAGAAGAACTAAGAACGAAATTAAAAAGTGTCAATGTTTCAGAAATGGCAAAAGAATTAAATATAGGAGAAATGACATTAACAGATATTATTGAAGAATTGTCAAAACCAGGAAGAGATCCTCGTGAAGACATGCCAAAACCAATTTTAAGAAGTGATGTGTTAAAGTTAGATGATTTAAGAGAAGGTATGGTGTTAACAGGAACAGTAAGAAATGTCATTGACTTTGGAGCATTTGTGGATATTGGTGTGAAACATGATGGACTTGTCCATATTTCAGAAATGAGTGACAATTTCATCAAAAATCCATCAGATGTCGTTTCTGTAGGGGATATTGTAAAAGTAAAAGTTATCAAAATAGATAAAGAAAGACAAAAAGTAGGACTTTCAATGAAATGTTAGAAGACGGGGCGATGATTTTGGGGACGGAGCAAAAAATCATCATTTATTCTATAAAAGGTTTAATAAAAAATCTTTATATAAATGATGATTTTTTGCTCCGTCCCCAAAATCATCGCCCGTTCCTATTGTTCTGCTTTATATTTTTCTTGTATTTCTTTTATTTCATCAAAATGATTTCTTAAGATATCTAAGAATAAATCGTCTAATTCTGGGTCAAATTGTGTTCCTTTACATCTTTCGAATTCAGAAATAATGGTATCTAAATCTAAAGAATTACGATAAGCTCTTCTAGAGGCCATAGCATCGAAGCTATCTGCAATTGCAGTAATTCTGGCTAAATATGGAATATTGTTTCCTGCAAGTTTTCCCGGATATCCTGTTCCATCATATTTTTCATGATGATGTTCTACAATTGGCAAAATATCATCAAATATAGAGGCATTTGATAAAATGTGAACACCAATATTAGGGTGTTGTTTAATTTGAGAATATTCATCATCTGTTAGTTTGGCTTCTTTTAATAATATGCTATCTGGAACACCAATTTTTCCAATATCGTGGAATAATCCACCTATTTCTAATGTATGTAATTCTTCATTTGATAATCCTAATTTTTTACCAATTAATACTGAAAAAGCAGAAACTCTATCAGAATGACCTCTTGTATAGGGATCTTTTGCCTCAATTGTATAACGTAAAGTTTTAATAGAATCCAAATATGCTTGTTCTAATTTTTCATAAGTATTTGATAATTGATTGTTTATTTCTCTTATTTCATTCATTTGCTTAATAGATTTGATACCTGATTCAATTAGCAAAAGCAATTGGTCAAATTTATCACTTTTTTCACAATATCCTTGGATATCTAATCTTCTAATAGTTTCTAAAGGTGGAGCTAAATCTTTATGCCCTGTTAGTAATAAAATGTATAAATCTTTATTAAATTTTCTGATTTCTTCAACTACTTGGTCTCCATGAAAAGGTGTCATGATAAAGTCTAAAACCATTAAATCAAAATGTTCTTCTTTTACAAGTTGAATTGCTTGTCTCGGATCTGTAACACCAGTGAAATTATATCCAGAACGTTTTAAAAATATGGATAGAGAATCTACAATACCTTCTTCATCATCTACAGCAATAATTCGATAAGTATTGTTTTGTGTGTTTTCTGTATTGTCTAATCCTTGTAAATGTGTTCTCATAATACCCTCCTCATTAAACTTTATTTTAAATTATTATATTCATAAAAAAAATAAAAATCAAGGTTTTTTTAATGATTTTATGCATAAAAACAGGATAAATATCATTTTTTTTCTATAGGAAATTTTATGAAAATCCAAAAAATCTAACTAAAAATACAACTATATTATTTGTGTTCGTTAATAAGAAAAGAAAAAATATTTGTATTACATAAATAACAAAAAAATAAATGCCGTATAATTCGGCATTTATTATGTTAAAAGAAATACTATAAAAAATCTTAATCAAAATTTATTTAACAAACTAAAGTTATATTGGCAGTATGATTGTGAAAGTTGTTCCTTTTCCTTCTTCTGACTCAAAAGTAATATCTCCATTAAAGTGAGCTTTAATGGTTGAATAGGACATATATAATCCTAAACCAGTACCATGTTTTCCTTTTGTTGTAATCATTTCTTTAAATAATTTATCTTGTACTTTTTTAGGCATTCCACAAGCATAATCTTTAACAGAAATGTAAACATGATTATCTTTACTTTCTAATATTAATTCAATATTTTTATTTTTTTGCCCATCATATGCTTGAATAGCATTAGAAATCATGTTATTAATCACTTGAACTAAACTATTAATATCTCCGTTAATAACAGTTTGTTCATTTGTTTTCATAGCAATATTTAAATAAATGATAGCATTTTTTAATTCGTGTTTCATTAAAATATCTACACGTTTTACCAATTCATCAAGGGTAAAATGGACAGAATCTGTTTCAGATAAAGTAACAGCTTGTCCCTTAACAGCGGTAATAATATCTGACATATACTCTGTATGTGTTTTGATTTTATCTATCCAAGAAAACATATCTTTGGCAATATCATGATGGTCTTGAGGGGTTACTCTAGAATCTTCTATAGAAGCATCATATTCTGATACTAAATCATGTAAACCTTCTGCTGCACCAGAAATGGACATAATAGGTGTTTTTAAGTTATGTGCAATTCCGCCAATTAACTGTCCAAGAGAAGCAAGACGTTCTTGTTCCATTAAAGTTTCTTGATTATTAGTAATGATTTTTAAATCATGAATATGTTGGGAAATATCTTTTAGTAAAATAAGAGCACCAAGAATAGAACCATGTGATTCAATTCCAGATATTTCTATATTAAAATATTTATCTTCATTTGTTAATTCTAAAGGAATCGAAAAAGTTTTACTATTTGTTTGAATTTCCTTTAGATATCGCCTAAATAAATCTCCGTCAATTTTATATTCTTTATGATTGCTAAATAAAGAAAAGAAATCTTTACCACGTAATTGTGTACCTGTTAATTTTACCATATTTAAAAAGGTTTTATTAAAATCAATAATTGTATTATTTTCGTCTAAAACAACATAGCCATCAGACATTCTATCAACAACTGTTTGTAAGGCAATTGGTGTAACATTTAAAAAGTTAAATTTCAAAATAGCTATTGAAAAGAATAGAACAGTTGTTGTAAAAGAGATTGGTGTTACATAAATACTCATTTCTACACCAAATAATCCAACAATATTAATTGCTAAAGGAAAAATAACGCCTAAAATTAGTAATACAGATTGTTTTGAGAAAAAACCTGTATTTTTAATAGAGTATCTAACTAGGTAAAATACACCAACAAAAATTAAAGCATATGTATATAGAGAATGTATAGGAAAATATGGTCCAAATACTGTCTCAGAGTTTAGAACAGCATATTTTATGTAGAACAAATGATGAAAATCATTTGTCCACAAAATTAATAAAGTTAAAATTGGTATAATAAATAACAGTAGATATTTCTTTTTAAAGTGGATTTTTGTTTTAGCAAATGTTAATCCAAAAAATAGGAAAGTAATAGGCAAAAAACAAGTTCCTATATATACAAAATAATCAAAGTAAATAGGTTCAATATCATAAAACCTAGGTATGATAATAGATAACATTTGTCCAATACAACAAATTAAAAGACAAATAATAATTGCAATAAAGCACGAATTAATTTGTTTTTTCTTTTTTACTTTTAAATTGATAAATAACAATGTAAATAACAATAAAGTAGATATTAATAAAGCAACTAAAGCGGCATTACCAACTAATACCATAATATTAACCTCCTATAAGTCCAAGAGCTTTTAAATAATCTAAATATTTAAATAGATAAGTTTTATCAATTGAACACCATTTAAAAGACAACTTGGCCAAAAATTCATTTGTAAAATCGTTATTTAATATGACATTTGAATCATATATTAATTTTTTATTTGTATCAAAATCATTAATAATTCCAGACAAATCATTTTCATTATTAGCTAATGTTTGATTTACTTTTTCAATAAATTGATCTTCAGGTAAAATATCAATAGTAATTCCATATTGCTTGAAAATAGAAATCATTTTTGCCATAGGGATGTGATTACTATTATATACATGTAATACTGTATATGGATGTTTGTATTTTACAATTCTAACAATAGCATCTGCAACATAATCAACAGGTGTGAATTCACAATAACCATCTAATAGATAATCTGGTATAGCACCTAGTTTAATAAAGGTAATAATTCTATTCAAAAAGGCATTTTCTGAAATATTAATTTGGAATTTACCATCAGAATAGCGATTGGTGATATTACCTAATCGAATGATAGTACCTTGTAGTTTTTTCTTTTGAATTGCTTCTAAAATACATTTTTCAGCCATAAATTTTGTATATACATATATATTTGAAATATCTTGTTTAATATATAGATTAGATTCTCTAAATGTGGTTTTTTCTTCTACAGAAGACCCAGAAAAACTACCTTCTGAAAAGACATTACCAGAAACACTTAATGTAGATAAGTGATATAGAGGGATTTGCAAATGACTACAAAAATCAATAATATTATTAACACCATTGATATTAATTTTATCAAATTCAGTTGATTTTCCGTAATGTTTTACAATGGCAGCACTATTAATAACACAAGAAAGGTTTTTGGTTAACTTTTGAAAATCCTCATCAGCAATTCCTAGGTTTTTAAGTGTAATATCTCCACGTACCATTTTTATACGAGAACCAATCAAATTATTATATTTGTTTCCAAAATAGAATTGCATAATTTTATATAATCTATCTATATAAGAAACATTATTTTTATTACGGACTAAGCAATAAATGGTTGCATCTGTCATATTTAGTAATTTTTCTAAAATATGAATACCAACAAAACCTGTAACACCAGTTAAAAGTACATTTTTAATAGTGGTTTCTTTAACGGTCTTTAAAATTGGTAATGTATTTATTTTTAATACCTCATCAATTTTAGAATAATCATATGATTTGATGGCTAATTTTGCTTTGTCATCATCATGAACACCAATCTTTTCTGATAATTTCTTGATGGTAGAATGTGAGAAAATATCAGAATAAGAGATATTTAATCCTTGTTTAAAAGCTTGAATTTGTAGTTTTATTGCAATTAATGAATCCCCACCTAATTCAAAGAAATCATCATTAATTCCAACTTTATCAACATTTAATAAATCTTTCCATAAATCAGCAAGCTTTTTCTCAAAATCATTTCTAGGTGCTTCATAATTTGTATTTTCCTTAATTTTTACAGATGCCAAATATTTTTTATCAATTTTTCCATTTGCTGTTAAAACAAATTTTTCTAATTGTACAAAATGATTTGGAATACTGTATAAAGGTAATTTCATAGATAAGAAATTACGTAAGTCGTTTATAATAATCTTATTTTCTGCTGTGAAATAAGCAACTAAAGATTTTGTATTTTTCGTTTCTTTTACTAATACAATACATTTTGTAATAGAAGGATAATTTAAAATACAATTTGATATTTCACTTAATTCGATTCTGTGTCCATTTAGTTTGATTTGATTATCATCTCTTCCAATAAAAGAAATATTGCCATCAGATAATCGTTTTACAACATCACCAGTTATATACATGATTTCATCTTCATGGAATGGAGATGGTATATATTTTTCTTTTGTTAATGTCTTTTTATTTAAATACCCTTTTGAAACATTGTCACCAGCAATATATAAAGTTCCAGGAATACCATTTGGTACTAAATTTAAATCTTTATCTAATATGTATCCATGTAAATTATATAAAGGTTTTCCAATAGGAACGATATTATATTTTTTACAATTTGATGGTGTCACTTGAAAAGCGGTTGAACAGATTGTGGTTTCTGTTGGACCATATCCATTAACGATTTTCATAGAAGGGTTTAACTCAAAATATTTTTGAATAATAGATGTTTTAATTGGTTCAACACCAATTAATATTTTTTCTAAATGCGTTTTTTTAGTACTTTGAGATAAGATAACATATACTTCATTTAAAATATTTGGAGGAAGATATGCCATCGTGATTTTTTCTTCTATTAATGTGTTACAAAAATCAAATATATCTTCAATCGTTTCATATTTATATAAATAAAGAGTAGCACCATTTAACAAGGTAAAGAAAAATTCCCATATACTAACATCAAAAGCAATACTTGTACTTGCCAAACAAATATCATTTGTACTAACAGAATCGCCATATAATTTGCTAAAACTATGAATAAAATTATTCAAGTTTTTATTCATCACAATAACACCCTTAGGATTTCCTGTCGTTCCAGAAGTGTAAATACTATAAATTGGGTCATCAGGTAATGTGTGAACACAAATATCAGTAGTAGGATATGTATTTAAATCAATGTGATTCATATGTACAGTTTGTACAGGTAAATCTAAAGTATAGGCATCTGTGATTAATAATGTTGCCTTAGAATCTTCTAGAATATAGCGAACTCTATCTTCTGGAAAATTCTTAGATATTGGTAAGTAAACAGCACCACATTTCATGATAGATAACATAGCAACAATTAAGTTTGTAGAACGATTTAATAAAGTGGCAACATAATCTCCTTTTTGAATACCTTTTTTTATTAAAAAGTTACTAAATTGATATACTTTATCTTTTAATTGTTTATAAGTTAATGTATTTCCGTTATCATTAAGAGCAATCGCATTTGGACGTTTTCTTTCTTGGTCTTCAAACAATTCTATCATACTTGTATCTTTAGGATATTCTAGTGACTGGTTATAGCTAGTTTTTAATATGGCATCTTTTTCTTCTTCAGATAACATAGATATATCAGAGATTTTTATATCTATATTCTCAGTAACACTATCCCATATTTGAGTATAATATTTTAAGAAATCTTGCATGAATTTTTCACTATATAATTTTGTTGAATATTCTAAATTCAATCTATAAAAATTCTTTTCAGGTGTGATTTCTAACATAAAGTCAAATTTTGATGTTTTGGTATTTGGTGTATAGATATCTGTATGTAATTTTCCAAAATCAAGTTCTATTTTTTCTTCATTTTGAAAAACGAACATTGTATCAAATAATAGATTTCTTGATAAATCCCTAGGGATATCTAAATCTTCAACCAATTTATCAAAAGGATATGCTTGATGTTCCAAATCTTCTAAACAGTGTTTGGTTATTTCAGATACAAAGTCCTTAAAAGATTTTGTTGCATCAATCGTATTTTTTAATGCCAAAGTATTAACAAACATACCAAGTGTATGACTAAATTCCTTGACAGTCCTATTGGCTACAGGTGTTCCCACAATGATTTCATTTTGATTTGTATATTTATATAAAAGAATATAATATACACATAACATGAATATATAAGGTGTAGTATTTAATTCATTGCATAAGGTAGATATTTTATCAATATCTACAATATAACTTTGCACATGATCACCTATATTAGAATAGGTAGAAGGACTTGGATAAGTTGTTGGCATGTTTAAGACAGGTATGTCAGAAGCAAATTTAGTATTCCAATAG
>CAMLUB010000037.1 GCA_946486515.1 uncultured Clostridium sp. | reverse complement strand
CATTATTGTTATGTATTATTGGACTAAAGATAATATAAGAAATTTAACCTTGTTGCATATGAAGAAATCTGTATATTGTCAAAATAAAAGATGATTTTCATTTTGAGTTGCGAAATTTATAGTTTCAAATTTTTCTTTTGAAAATAAAATATAAGAAATTTATTTTCACTTTGAAACTAAGTAACTTAAAGTTGCATATTGTTTCCTATAGAATAAAGAAAAGGACAAAAGAAAAGGTCGAAAAAAATTAATTCTTTTCCAAAAGAACAAAGAATTTAAAACATATGGCTTTTTTTCTTGAGAAAGGAATGATAAAAAGAATGACAAAAAAGAAAGGAAAGAGTTTTTCAAGCTTTCTAAAAAACCCAATTGATTTTACATTATTGATAACCATATTATTGCTGTTATCAATAGGGTTAATCATGGTACTTTCAGCCAGTTCACCATCAGCACTTTCTGAAAGTGGAAATAGTTACTCATATTTTTTTAGACAGGCAATTTTTGCAGTAGCAGGACTATTTATGATGTGGGTAATTTCTAACATTGATTATCGATTTTATCAAAAATATTATAAGTTTGCATATATTATTGCATTTCTATTGTTATTAGCAGTACCACTTGTAGGTACAGAAGTAAATGGGGCAAAAAGATGGATAAATATAACAGAATCTTTTTCATTTCAACCATCTGAAATTGTAAAATTGTTAATAATAATATTCTATGCAGGAATATTAGTAAAAAATAGAGATGAACTAAATAAATATGGGAAAGGATTTGCTAAACATATAATATTGGTAGTCCCAATAATTGCATTATTATTAATAGAACCACATTTTAGTGCTTCTATGATTATTATCGGGATTATAGCTATTATGATGATTGTTGCAGGATGTAAATTTTGGCATTTCCTTGCATCAGGTTTAGTCGTGGGAGTGCCAGGTATTATAGCATTGATTTTTCTAGAACCATATAGATTGCAAAGAGTTACGACTTTCTTAAACCCTTGGAGTGATCCAACAGGAGATGGATGGCAGGTAATTCAGAGTTTATATGCGATCGGTTCAGGTGGATTATTTGGGGCAGGATTAGGAGAAAGTAAACAAAAATATTTGTATATTCCAGAACCACATAATGATTTCATTTTTTCAATATTAGCTGAGGAATTAGGATTTATAGGATGTGCGGTAGTTATCATATTATTTGCTATATTCATATGGAGAGGTATATTAATTGCAATGAAATCACCAGATATGTTTGGAAGTTTGATTGCTATAGGAATCACTGCACAAGTAGCAATACAAGTTATCATCAATATAGCAGTTGTTACATCATCAATGCCAGCAACAGGAATGCCATTACCATTTTTTAGTTATGGAGGAACATCACTGTTTATCTTACTGTGTGAGATGGGAGTACTCTTAAATATTTCAAAAGCAGGAGTTAAAAAAGAATAGAGGTTGCCAAAGAGTGATGATTTTTTGCTCCGTCCCCAAAATCATCACTCTTTGGCTTAAGAAAGGAAGGAAAAATGAAAGTAGTTATTGCGGCAGCAGGAACAGCAGGTCATATTAATCCAGGATTAGCCATTGCAAAAAAAATTCAAGAAGAACAAAAGGATTCTAAAATTATGTTTATAGGAACTACTAGAGGATTGGAGAACGATTTGGTTCCAAGAGCAGGGTATGAATTAAAAACGATTGATGCATATGGATTAAGTAAAAAAATATCTATTGACAATATAAAAAACATGATAAAAACCTTAAAAGGATTTGGTGAAGCTAAAAAAATATTAAAAGAAATGAAACCAGATATTGTTATCGGAACAGGTGGATATATTTGTGGTGCAACCATATCGGCAGCACATCGATTGAAAATTCCAACAGTATTACATGAAAGTAATGCTTTCCCAGGAAAGGCAGTCAAAATGTTAGCTAAAAAAACAGATACAATTCTCGTGTCTTTTGAAGATGCCATTGATAGAATAAAACATGCTAAAAAAATTGTATATACTGGAACACCTGTAAAAATAAAGAAACAAAATTATACAGAAGAACAAAAAGCGGAAATAATAAAAAAAGTTGGATTAAATTATCAAATGCCAATGGTTTTAGTTTTTGGTGGAAGCCAAGGGGCAAGAAGAATTAATCAAGCAATTATGGAGATTATAAAATTAGGGTTGAATGAAAAGTACCAAATGATTTGGGCAACAGGACCAAAACAGTATGATATTATAAAGGAAGAATTAGAAAATGACCATAAAAATATTAATCATATAAAAAATATGAAAATTTTTCCATATATATATAATATGGAAGAAATCATGAATGTGGTAGATATTATTGTAGCAAGAAGTGGAGCTATGACAATTACAGAAATTGCAAATTTAGGGAAACCATCCATATTAGTACCATTACCAAATGTGAGCCATGATCATCAATTGTATAATGCAAAAGTATTACAAAACATTGGAGCGGCAAATATCATATTAGATAATGAATTAACAGGTGAAAAGCTAAATGCTAATATAGAAAAAATAGTCTTAAATAAAGAACAAAGTAAAAAAATGGGAGAAATGGCATTAACAGTTGCTACAGATCATACAGAGGATAAAATATTTGAACAAATTATAGAAACGATACATAGTAAAGTTTTGTAATATATGAAATATTAAAAAACAAAGAGTTTTTATAATCTTATAGAAGGATAAATCAAATTTCTATATTATAAGTAAAACTAGATAAGAGGGAAGAGAATGATTCGAAGTATTCAATTTAAAATAATTATTGTATTTTTTTTAATAGGTATTATTGTCATTACAGGATTAGGAGTTGTTTATATACAATCAATTAACCATTTGGAAATGAATCTTAGTAATAAAGAAATTGCCAATATGGAGGATTTAACAATATATATTGAACAGATGAGGAATACCAATATGATATCATTAATCATTGCAGGTGCTATATTTTTAATCAGCGGTATTTTAATAGCTATTGTTCTCTCTAGATTTGTGATATATCCAATTAATAAATTAATAAAGAGTGCAGAAAAAATAACAGAAGAGGACAAGAAAAAAAGTAAGAGCAATTTGTCAAATGAAGAAGTGAAAAGATCTAAGAGCAAAAAAGATATGGTGAATATCGAAAATGTAATCGGCACGATGACAACAGAATTAAAGGAAAAATTAAGTGAGGTATCTACACAAAAAAATCAAATTGAAACCATTCTTTTACATATGACAGATGGAATTATTGCATTTAATATGGAAGGAGAAATTATATTAATTAATCCAGCTGCAAAAAAATTTTTAAGTATTAGACCAGAAGATATTACTTTTGATGATATTTTTGCAAAATTTAAATTAGGAATTAATATGGAAAAGATTATATACTTAGAAAATTGGACGTCAACAGAACAGAGAATTCAATTAGAAGATACATATGTAAATGTGTTTTTTGCACCGTTTAAAAATGAAACAGATAGACCAAATGGTGTCATCGCAGTTATTCAAGATATTACAGAACATGTGCGATTAGATAATATGCAAAAAGAATTTGTGGCAGATGTCTCACATGAACTAAAAACACCAATTACCTCGATTATGGGATATGCAGATACCTTATTAGAAGGAGAATATGACAAAGAAACACAGGAAAAATTTTTAAATGTTATAGCATCAGAAGCTCGAAGAATGGCAAGACTTGTTACAGATTTATTAACCTTATCAAGATATGATAATAATAAAAATAAGGTAAGAAAAGTATCATTTGATCTAGGAGAATTAGTAAAAAAATGTCAAGATAAATTGGCAATAGAAATTAAAAAGAAAAATCATACAGTCAATTCTTTTGTAACTGCAGATGTCCCACCAGTTTATGCAGATAAAGATGATATCGAAAGAGTTATTTTAAATATTTTAACTAATAGCATTAAATATACACCAGAAGGTGGGGAAATCAAGATATATGTAGGATTTGTATATAATGATGCCTATATAAAAATTTTTGATAATGGAATTGGAATTCCAGAAGAAGATTTATCTAGAATATTTGAAAGATTTTATCGTGTGGACAAGGCACGTACAAGAGAAATGGGAGGAACAGGTCTAGGATTATCTATTGCAAAAGAGATATTAGATAAAAATGGAGGAAGTATCGATATAAAAAGCACGGTAGGAAAAGGTACAGAAGTTGTTATTCGAATTCCAACAAAAGATTAAAAGTTATCATTCAGATCTAATCATCTTAAGGTGGTGTGATAAATGATGTTTTTAAGATTCTCGGTTACCCTTCGATTCCCATTTAAGAATTTCTAAAATGACTCTAGGTGCATTCGAATTCTTCAAAATATCATTTATTACACCACCTTAAGATGATTAGATCTGAATTGTAACAGTGAAAACTGAGAATGATAAAAAAATACGAATTAGAATTGAAAAATAAAAAGAATTAATGTATAATGAATAAGATTTAAAAAAATTAAAGGAGAGATATAAATTGAATCCAAAGATAAAAGAAGCTCTAGAATGGGTATATTGTATCATTATAGCGATTGTATTGGCTTTATTATTTAGATATTTTATAGGAACACCAACCATTGTACAACAAGTATCTATGAAACCAACATTGTTGGAAGGACAGAGATTGTGGCTAAACAGATGGACAAGAACTACGAAAACATTGCCTAAAAGAGGAGAAATTATTACTTTTGAAGCACCATCTGAAAAGTTTTATACAACTTCCGAAATAGATAAAAATCATCCAATTGCCAAATATGAAGATGAACCAACAAAAATAATTGGTAAATTTGTAAAATATGTATTAGAAATTGGAAAAGAAAGTTATATAAAAAGAGTCATTGCTTTACCAGGAGAACATGTAGAAATAAAAGAAGGAAAAGTATATATCAATGGTGAAGAATTGGATGAACCATATTTACAAGATGGTGTGGAAACAGATGTAGAAGGTCCAGGCTTTTCAGATTTTGTTGTCCCAGAAAATACAGTATTTGCCATGGGAGATAATCGACCACATAGTACAGATTGTAGAGCTTTTGGTTGTATACCGTTAGAAAAAATAGAAAGTACAGTAGCCATAAGAATTTGGCCATTAAACAAATGGGGACATGTAGATTAAAAGATAGAGATGTAAGGTCTCTATTTTTTGTTTTTTCAAAATGCTAGGTTACGGTTTAGACCTAAGTAATCTTCCGAGGATGATACATTATATTTTTAAGTGTTCAAATGTGACCAGAATAGTTTTACAAATTCTTAGGATAAAGGCACAAAGGGTCCTGTTTCCGGGTATTGTTGTATCTTTATTCTTAGAATTTGTTAAATGGGAATTGACGGGTAGCCGAGAACCTTAAAAATATAATGTATCATCCTCGGAAGATTACTTAGGTCTAAACCGTAACCTAGCATTTTGAAAAAACAGAAACTTAATATCTTTTTTATTGAAAAATCAATTGTTTTATTATATAATAATAATGATTGAAAAAGGAGCGAAATCATTGATGTTTAATGAGATTATCGGAAATGAACAAATAAAAGAAGAGTTGAAAAAAGTTGCACTTGAAAACAAAGTATCACATAGCTATATGTTTGTAGGAATAGAAGGAATTGGAAAACAGATAATGGCTAAAGACTTTGCTCAAATGATATTATGCACAAACGAAACTAATAAAGGTTGTCAACAATGCAAATCTTGTATTGAATTTATGTCTAATAATCATCCTGATTTTTTATACATAGAACCAGATGGTAATAGCATAAAAATTGAACAAATTCGATATTTGCAAAGAAAGATACAAGAAAAGCCAATTATTTCTGATAAAAAAGTATATATCATCAATGATGCTGATAAAATGACAACTGAGGCACAAAACTGTTTGTTAAAAACATTAGAAGAACCACCAGAATATAGTACTATTATATTAATTGGTAGTAATGAAAATGCTTTTTTAAATACAATAAAATCAAGATGTATGAAAATTCCATTCAAACCTATTGAAGCAAAATATGTAAAGCAATATATGGAAAAAACGTATGAAATGACCAATATCAGTCAAAATATGTTGGAAGCATTCCAAGGCAGTATTGGAAAAGCGATTTCATTAAAAGATAAAAAAGAACAATATGAGAATATTGAAAGTATGATAGAAAAATTAAATAAAACAGATATGACAGAATTGATGAAATTAGGGGAACCACTGTATCAAGCTAAAGAGGAAATTATGAATATATTAGATTATATAAATATAATCTTATTAAGATTAGCAAAAGAAAATACACAATATGCAAATTGTATAGATATTATAGAAGATACCAAAAAAAGGTTGAATCAAAATGCAAATTATGATATGTGTATTGATAACATGATATTTAATATGTGGGAGGAAGTAAATTGAAAGATATTGTAGGTGTAAGATTTAAAAAATTAGGAAAAATATATTTCTTTAATCCTAAGAAATGGAAGCTAAGAAAAGGGAATAAAGTTATTGTAGAAACTGCACAAGGAGAAGAATTTGGGGAAGTCATGATTCCTAATAGAACTGTTCCAGAAGACAAAATTGTAGAGCCTTTAAAAGTAGTTATCAGAATTGCTAATGGAAAAGATTATAAACGCTTTGACGAATGTAGAGCATTAGAAAAAAAGGCTTTTGAAATATGTAAAAAGAAAATAAAAGAACATGGATTAGAAATGACATTAACAGATGTAGAAGTGAAATTTGATAATAGTAAAATCTTATTCTATTTTACAGCAGATGGAAGAATTGATTTTAGAGAATTGGTAAAAGATTTAGCAGCAATCTATAAAACAAGAATAGAATTAAGACAAATTGGTGTAAGAGATGAAGTTAGAAAAATTGGTGGAAATGGTGTATGTGGAAGAGAATTATGTTGTTGCACGTTTTTAAATGATTTTGAAGCTGTATCTATCAAAATGGCAAAAGAACAAAACATTTCTTTAAATCCTTCAAAAATATCTGGAAATTGTGGAAGATTAATGTGTTGCCTAAAATATGAAAGTGAAGTCTATGAAGAAAAATTAAAAAAATTACCACATATTGGAGCAATCGTGAAAACAGAAGAAGGGGAAGGGGAAGTTGATTCTATAGAAACTCTTAAAGAAAGAGTAAGAGTAAAAATCAAAAATGGAGATACTTATATTTATAGAAGATATGATGTGAAAGATATACAAGTAATTAAAGATATTGAAAAAGAAAAATTAGATCAAGAAGAAATAGAACATCAGAAAGAATTAGAAGAATTAGAAAAGTTGGAAAAAGAAGATGAAGGAATGAGAGGCAAAGAGTAGAAAAAAACACCAACATCAAATGCTGATCATATAAAGAAAGAACAAATAAAGAATCAAAATATAGAAACAGTAGAGAAACAAGAAAGTTAAAGGAGGTGAATATAATGGCATATAAAATAACAGACAAATGTATATCATGCGGAGCTTGTGCTGCTGAATGTCCAGTTCAATGTATATCACAAGGAGATGATAAATTTGTAATTGATCAATCTGCTTGTATCAGTTGTGGAACTTGCGCAGGTGTTTGCCCAGTAGAAG
Organism: uncultured Clostridium sp.; assembly: GCA_946486515.1. Classification (GTDB taxonomy): domain Bacteria; phylum Bacillota; class Clostridia; order TANB77; family CAG-508; genus CAG-269. The sequence goes on along the minus strand of CAMLUB010000037.1, from coordinate 2,770 downwards.
CACCAGAAGAAGAATAAGATTACATAGACAAGATAAGAAAATAAGAAACCATGATGCATTCCTATATAGAATTTGTCATGGCTTTTCTTATATGATAAAAATTATTAGTAAAAGGAAAAATAGATATGGAAACATTAATCATATCAGGTGGAGATATCAATATAGAACAATTAAACAAATATTGTGAAGAACATGTACGGACAAAATATCATTGCAGGAGATAGAGGATTAGAGGCATTATATCAATTAAAAATCATACCAAATTATGTAGTAGGAGATTTTGATTCTGTTTCTCCTAAAATTTTAGAATTTTATAAAAAGCAACCTCAAATTATTTTTCATACATATCGTGCTGAAAAAGATAACACAGATACAGATATTGCATTACAGTTAGCTATTCAATTAAAAAGTTCCAAGATTACTATACTAGGAGCGTTAGGAAAGAGAATGGATCATGCTACTGCCAATATTCACATATTAAAAGATGCATTAGAAGCGAATATTCCATGTCAAATTTTAGATGAATATAATCGAATTTATCTAATGAATAAGGAAATGACTTTGAGCAAAGATAAAGTTTATGGAAAATATATATCATTAATTCCTTTGACGAGTACAGTAGAGGGATTAACCTTAACAGGTTTTAAATATCCTTTAAATGATTATACGTTGCCAATAGGAACTAGTTTAGGAATTAGTAATGAAATGATAGAGGATATAGCACATATTGAAATGGAAAAAGGAATTTTGATAGTAATAGAAAGCAAAGACTAGAAAGAAAATGCAGTTGTTGATAACTTTCCTATTGTATGAAAAAAGGGAATTTTGAGTCCGTCCCCAAAATCCCTTTTTTATTGTCTTAGACAACAAGGTTCTGGGGAACCCGACTACAATCTTTGATTGTTATGTCGGGTCAGGTTCTTATTATTTGTTTTTATTTGTTACTTCTTCTAAATCTAATAATTCTTGCCATCTTTCATCAACAATTCTTTGGAAATCTTCAATCATCCATTCGTTTCCAGGTTTAAACATATGTCTAAATCTTTTTTGTGGTTTTAAGAATTCTTCAATTGGTAATTTTTTAGCTGGTTTATAGGAAATATGATATACACCATTGACCACTTCATATAATGGCCAATAACATGTTTCAACAGCAAGTTTATTGATTTTCATTAAATCTTCTGTTGGATATCCCCATCCTCTAGGACATGGTGATAATACATTTAAAAAAGCTGGACCTTCTGTATAAATAGCTTTTTCAGCTTTTTCATATAAATCTTTAAAATTCATATAAGCAATGGTTTGTGCAACATAAGGAATATGATGTCCTACCATGATTTTACTTAAATCTTTTCTACATTGTGTTTTTCCAGGGATAACGGTTCCAGCAGGTGATGTAGTGGTATCTGCATATTTAGGTGTTGCAGAAGAACGTTGAATACCTGTATTCATGTATGCACCATTATCATAACATACATATACCATATCATGTCCTCTTTCCATGGCGCCTGATAAAGATTGTAAACCAATATCATATGTTCCACCATCTCCACCAAAGGCGATGAATTTTGTATCACCATCAGCTGGTAATTTTCCTTGTTTTTTCATAGCAACATAAGCTGCTTCTGCTCCAGCAAGTGTAGCACCTGCTGATTCAAAAGCTGTATGAATAAATGAATCTGTCCAAGCAGTATATGGATAAATAAAAGTAGAAACTTCCATACATCCAGTGGCATTGGCAACAACTGCATGGTCTTCTGGTTTTAAAGCTCTCATAATATGTCTTGCAACAGGAGGAGCTCCACAACCAGCACACATTCTGTGTCCAGAAGTAAATCTTGAAGGTTTATTGGCAACGATTTCTTTTACATTATAAGGCATTATTTGTCACCTTCCTTTCTTAATCCTAAATAACGATAAGGATTATCTATTTTTCCAGTTTTTACGATTTCTGATAAATCTGTGTATACACTTTCGATGTCATCAGCTTTTGTATCTCTACCACCAATACCATATACATAGTCAACAGTAGGTACATGAATATTGTTTACATACATAGCAGATGTTACATCTTGGAATAAAGCACCACCAGCAGCATTTAAAGAATCTGCTTTATCTAATACAGCAATTGCTTTTAGATGTGATAATGCTTTTGCAATTTCTTCTACTGGGAATGGTCTAAATACACGAAGTTTTAATAAACCTGCTTTTATACCTTGTTCTCTTAATTTATCAACAACAAATTTGGTTGTACCAGCTGTTGAGTTCATACAAACAATGGCAATTTCTGCATCATCTAATTTATATTCTTCAAAAAGACCATATTTTCTACCTGTCATTTTTTCAAAATCTTTTGCTACATCTAAAATCACTTGTTTTGCATTTCTCATAGCTTCTGCTTGCATAGCTTTATGTTCAAATAAATAGCTTTGTAAATCTAATGGCCCAACAGCAATTGGTTCATTTTTATTTAATAAATAATGTTCTGGTTTATATGTTCCAACAAATTCTTTTACTTTATTATCTTCTTCTAATTCTATATTTTCGATAGAGTGAGAAGTAATAAATCCATCTTGACAAACCATTAATGGAAGCATAACATTTTTGTTTTCAGCAATTTTATGTGCCATTAATAAATTGTCATAAGCTTCTTGGTTATTTTCTGAAAATAACATAATCCAACCAGCATCTCTCACACCCATAGCATCTGAATGGTCATTATGAATGTTTAAAGGTCCTGATACAGCTCTGTTTACTAAAGACATAACAA
>CAMLUB010000036.1 GCA_946486515.1 uncultured Clostridium sp. | reverse complement strand
CTAATTTATCAACAACTGTTAATTCTTTTTCTAATACTTTAGAACTTAATATTGACTTAATAGCAAGTCTTCTTTCTTTTTTATTAACTGTATATTTATATGAACGAGGTTTTGGTCCTAAAGCAATACCACCTTTTATCCATTGTGGAGCTCTTATTGAACCTTGTCTTGCTCTACCTGTTCCTTTTTGTCTCCATGGTTTTTTACCACCACCAGAAACTTCTGCTCTTGTTTTTGTACTTTGTGTACCTTGTCTTTGATTAGCTAAATAGTTAACTAAAACGCTATGTACTATAGCTTCATTTGGTTCAATTCCAAATACACTATCAGCTAATTCTATATCACTTACTTTTTTACCTTTTATATCTAATACATCTACTTTTGGCATTCTCTTCTTCCTCCTTCCTTCTAGTTACTAGCCTTTACAGCTGATTTTACTTTTAAGATAGCTCCTTTAGCTCCTGGAACACTACCTTTTACTAATATTACATTTTTATCCATATCTACTCTTACAACATCTAAGTTTTGTATTGTAACTGTAACTCTTCCCATATGTCCTGGTAATTTTTTACCTTTAAATACTCTACCTGGTGTTGATGTAGATCCCATTGAACCTGGTCTTCTATGATACATAGAACCATGTCCCATTGGTCCTCTGTGTTGTCCATGTCTTTTGATAACACCTTGGAATCCTTTTCCTTTTGATGTTCCTTGAACATCGATTTTTTCTCCTGCTTCAAAAACATCTGCTTTTACTTCATCTCCAACTTTGATTCCTTCTATTGAATCTAATCTGAATTCTCTTAGATGTTTTTTGTTAGCTAATTTTGCTTTTGCAAAATGTCCTGCTTCTGGTTTGTTGATGTGTTTATCTTTTACATCTCCAAATCCTAATTGAACCGCATTGTAACCATCTGTTTCTACTGTTTTTACTTGTGCTACAACACATGGTCCAGCTTCTATAACTGTTACTGGAATTACATTTCCTTTTTCATCAAAGATTTGTGTCATTCCAATTTTTCTTCCGATTATTCCTTTTTTCATTTCTTCTTTCCTCCTAACTATTGGCTGAATTATCGCTTATAAACTTCATTTTGCGTTGTCAAACTTCATAAAAATATTTTTGCCGTACACAAGTACTGTCTCAAATATTTTTATTTGTTTTCCTAGCAATACTTGTTTCTAAACGCTAATTTATAGCTATTAATAATTTAATTCCAATTCAGCTTGGTTTTGATGACTGTTTCTAATGTGTGGGACGCTTTTTCCCACTGGTAAATTCTTTTGGGATAAAATACATCCCATAACGCTTCAACTGGTGTTCATCTGTTTCCAGTTGTTTATCTCTTTTAAAGTTTGATTTCTATATCTACACCAGCTGGTAACTCTAATTTCATTAGGCTGTCAACTGTTTTTTGTGATGGATATAAAATATCGATAACTCTTTTATGTGTTCTCATTTCGAATTGTTCTCTTGAATCTTTGTCTTTGTGTGGAGAACGTAAAATTGTTACGATTTCCTTTTGTGTTGGTAATGGAATAGGACCTGATACCTTTGCTCCTGTTTTTTTAGCTGTTTCTACTATTTTTTCAGCAGACTGATCTAAAACTACATGGTCATAAGCTTTTAGTCTTATTCTAATTTTTTCACTTGTTGCTACTGTGTTTGCCATTGTAATTTTCCCTCCTTCTTAAAAATAATTTTTTGATTGTGATAACAACGTTTTGCTATCGAAATTACCGTGGCAAGTTAAAACGCACTCTGGTGTTTTGAATATTACCTACAAAAAATCCCAAAACATGCATGATAATTCTGGGATAAGTGCTTCATTTTTTTAAACTTACCGCCTGGTCTTTGCCATGACATACTCCACTGAAGTTCCCTCCATCCTTGTTTTCCGTAGGAATGTAGCCACATTCAGCTTCATCGCTTAATTCATGCTCATATATTATATAATGATTACCAATAGATGTCAACAGTTTTTATGATTTTTTTGTTTGTAGCGTTTTTTTGCTACAATTCAGATCTAATCATCTTAAGGTAGGTGGAACTGTAACATGTGTATAAAATAGTCAAAGAAAGTTGCCAAAAAGGCACGTCCCCTTTGGCAACTTTCTCTATACTTCATATTCGTCAACTTGACAATTTTTAAATCTCATCACTGTTTCTGGTTCAGTAGGAAGTCCATTAAAATACCAATTAGCATTTCTTAAAAAGAAATCATGTAAAACTCACTTTCTACTGGCACATTTTTTGTATAATATCTAAATTCATTAAATATTTCATTTTCATTTGATTGTCCCTCATATCTTCCTAAATTTCTTTTCGTAACACCTTCATCTATAATCATTACAGTTTTTCCGTGTCTTACCATTAATATTTTCATTCATTATTTCTTCCTTGCAAAAATTTTTATCTTCCTTCCATTTCTTTATCTTGTTCTTGCTTTGTTTGTGATGGTTTATTTTTTACGTTATCGATATTACCTTTTATAACTGCTTTTTTAATTTTAGGTGCTTTTTGCACTTTATATGTTTGTAAAATTCTTTTTTCTAAATTGCTAACTGCCCCTTTTGTTTCACTTAATTGAATTCTTTTTACTTGTTCATCTATTTCATTATTTTCGACAACATTTGGAGAACCACCTATCATATCCAATAAGGTAGCAAAGATAAATCTCATTTTTAGTTTTTCACCATTATTAACCGGATGAGTTTTTAACTTATTTCTCATATTTTCACTTAGATCGTTTTCTAAGTTTTTTCACCTCTTTTATTAAAAATAACTTTACCATAAATATTATATCACAAAAAACCTTGCTTAGCAAGGCTTTTTTATGGTATAGGAAAAATCGCTTTTCCTATACCATAAAAAACAACGTTGCACAGAAAAATTGCTATGCAATTTTTCGCGTCGACAAATCTTTACGCTTTGTCGAGAACTTAAATACATGTAGTAAAATTTGAAAAGTAGAGAAAAGTTCTCACGAAGCGAGATTTGTCCGCTATTTTCATTTTCATTTACATGTTGTAGTACTTCCTGTTGTAAGAAAAGAAGTGAAATGGACTAAAAGATGTAAAGATCAATCTTTAATTGGAACTACAAAAGAAACAAACAATTAAGTAAGCCATAGTAAGAAATAAAAATCAGAACAATTACTAGGTAATTAAAAAAAAACATGTTTATCCCGAAAAAAGGAAAACTATAGACATTTACTATAATGGTATTGGAATTATAAATTTTCCACTAAAATTAATATGAACTAGAAAATGCTTTTTCTGTTAATAACCTATATTCTTTTTCTGAAATTTCTTGCTTTCTGGTATGAATAGCAAAATATGTCTGTGCTAAGGCAACAATTCTTAATCGTGGATTAGCATTTTGATCTATAAGATAACAAGCATATCGTGTTAATCTATAATCTTTCTATTCTCTTCTTATATTCTATTATATTTGTAAGTAAATTTGATATTTTCTCCAAAATTCGCTATCGTTTTTTTAGGCAAAATTTTCACTTTACAAGAAATCAAGTAGAGGATAACACTTAATGTATTTCTCCCCTCTCACATCACCACTCAAGCGGTTCTCGCAAGTGGCGGTTCAATTTATATTAAATATGAACTTTTTCATATTGGTCTAGTAGAAATACTAGACCTCCTTTTCTTAACCTCTCATTATTAATAGTAAACTGAATATATCTTGTTTTGCATATTTGGTAATAACCTTTCCATGTGTTTGCACAATTATATGCTAATTTCAATAAGTCAATGTCAACTATCCATTCATACCCATCGTTCAAATATTCTAATGCCCTTATTACTGCTTGTTCTGAGATCCTATTTGTTCTAAACCCAAAACTATTATCATTAAATTGTTTTTCGAATATTGGGCTTATTACCTGTACTATCACTTGTTGTATTATTCTATCTGTTACTGTTGGCATTCCTAGATTTCTCATCTTACCATTCTCTTTTGGTATTTGAACTCTTTTCACAAGTTATTTTTACCTGTAATATTGAGCACTAATCTTTTATTAAAACAGCTTTAATTCTTCTAACTCCCGAAGAACTTGATTCCTCTTTTTTGATTTTGAATCTTCCCATATCTCCTGTATGAGTTACATGAGGTCCTCCACAAATTTCTTTACTAAAATCACCAATGGTATATACTTTTACTTTATCTCCATATTTATCTGTAAATAAACCAATAGCTCCTAATTTTTTAGCATCTTCATAACGCATTTCTTCGCAAGTCACTGGTAAATCTCTTTTTATTTGCTCATTTACTAAATCTTCTACTTTTTGAATCTCTTCTTTTGTCATTTTTTGTGGATGTGTAAAATCAAAACGTAATCTTTCTTCTGTAATATTAGAACCACTTTGTTTTACATGGTCTCCTAAAACAGTTCTTAAAGCTTGATGTAATAAGTGAGTGGCTGTATGATATGCAATTGTTTTTTCATTCTGATCTGCTAGTCCACCTTTAAATTTTTGTGTACTTCCTTGTCTTGATTTTTCTTGATGTTCTTTAAATAATTCTTCAAATCCTTTTAAATCCACAGTCATACCATTTTCATCTGCTAATTCTTTTGTTACTTCTGGTGGAAATCCATAAGTATCATATAATCTAAATACAACATTAGCATCAATTTCTGTGCTTCCATTTTCTTTTGCCTTTTGCATTTCTTTTTGGAATTCTCTTTCACCATGTGTTAATGTTTTTACAAACTTATTTTTTTCTTCATTAATCACATTTTTGATAGTTTCTCTATTTTGTTCTAATTCTGGATACATTTCTTTAAGATTATCTATATTGATGTCTATTAAATTTGATAATTCTGATAAATCAATTTGTAATTTGTTCATATGTCTGATCATTCTACGAATTAATCTTCTTAATACATATCCTCTATCATTATTACTTGGTCTTCCACCATCTGCAATAATCATCATACTAGAACGCAAATGTTCTGCAATAATTCTTCTACTTTCAATATAATCTACTTTTTGAAGTTCTTGTATTTTTTCCATAACTGGTAAGAATAATTCTGTGTCAAATGGCGTTTCCTTTCCTTGTAAAACAAAAGTCATTCTTTCTAATCCTAAACCAGTATCTACATTTTGTTGTTTTAATTTAGAATATCCATTTTTATCTTTATAATATTCCATAAATACATTATTCCAAATTTCTACATATTTACCGCAATCACAAGAAGGTTGACAATCTGGTCCGCATGCTGGTTTTCCTGTATCATAGAACATTTCTGTATCTGGTCCACATGGTCCTTCCTCTCCTGCTATCCACCAGTTATCATCTTTTCCATAAAAGTATATATGTCCATCTAAAATTCCATTATCTTTCCACGCTTTTGCAGAAACATCATCTCTAGGGCAATCATCATCTCCAGCAAAACAAGTAACTGATAATTTTTCTACTGGTATTTGCAATTCTTTTGTTAAGAATTCAAAACTCATTTTGATAGATTCTTCTTTAAAATAATCGCCTAAAGACCAGTTTCCAAGCATTTCAAAATAAGTTAAATGTCTATTATCTCCTACTTCATCAATATCATTAGTTCTCACACATTTTTGATAATCTGTTAATCTGGTTCCCTCTGGATGTTTCTCTCCTAATAAGTATGGCACCAATGGTTGCATACCAGCTGTTGTAAACAAGACAGATGGATCATTTTCTGGTATTAATGAAGCTGATGGAATTACAGCATGTCCATGTTTTTTAAAAAAATCTAAATATTTGTTTCTAATCTCAATTGCTCTCATTCAAAATCTTCCCTTCTTTTTGTCATTTTGTCCTTTTGGGGACGTTTCTGTTTGGGACATTTTTATGTTAATTTATAAAATTGCCCATTTGGACTGTTTCTCTTTTATATTATGATAGTAGCATTATACTGTATTTGAAGAAAAAAATCAAGAGATTTGGCAAATGGATTCATTTTTTACTTTTTAACAAGTTACAGTTCACAGCTCAATAAAGACTAGTAAAACCTTATATTATTCTAAATTGAATAAATTTCAAATGTGATTGGAGAGCTTGTAGACTTTCTTAGTTTAAAAACAAATACTTTAATAAAACGTTTTTCTCTATAATTCTACTAAAATTAAATCCTCTCCTATACATTTCACATTTTTCCACGGAATTGATATTTCATTATTGGTTTTAAAAATATTCATCAATCTATTTCCAGAACCTGGAACAATGATATGCGTTATATTACCTGTTTCCAAGTCTGCACATACATCTTGGACATACCCCAATCTTCTTCCATCACTAATATTTATTACTTCTTTATGTTTAAAATCTAATCCTTTTTCTTGCATGATGTACCTCCTTCTATTTACCAATTCTGGTTGTTTTTTTATTATTTATAATATATTCATAAATTCATAAAAATTACCAACATATTTGCCTTATTCTATCATTTTTTTATTGATCGCAAACTATCCATTGTCTAAAGTCAATGGATAGCTCACATTATTTTTAAGTGTCATAAATTTTTACTTCCTATTATGCTTATCTATAAGTTACAAATATGACATTTATATACCTCCTTCTATCATTTTTTCAAATACAAAGAACCTCCCCTCTCTTTAAATTAATATAAAAGGCTTTTGACTTAATAAATATATTTTTCATATCTTTTTCATCTTTTTCACTATGTTGTAATATATTTAGTATCTAATAAAAAATTTCTTTATTTTATTGATTATTCTCTTAAATAAATTTTCTTTATATTCCACAATTTGCATTGTTTCATTATTTTGTTGGACTGTATCTTCCTTTTGTCTGTTTGTAAACACATCCCTATTATACATTTGCTGTTTTTTTAATTCATTTTTTTGTCTTGCTTCATTCTGCATTCTTATAATTTTAGTTTTCTGCTCTGGATTTGCAAGATAATCTCTAAATAAATTAAATAGTATTGCTTTTGTTTCTGGTAGCATCGGTTGTTCTTTTAATTCTACCTCATCATCTAATTCATACTCATAATCTTCATCCCTATTTGCTTCTATTGTTTCAATAACTTCAGGAGGAATTTTATTGTATTCTTCTTCATTTAATTCTTGCAAAATTGTATATACTTCTGTATAAGCATTTTTACGATTGTTCATTTAATTTTATTCCTCCTTCTTTTTCTTTCTTTTTTTTCACTAAGTCTTTTAATGCTGAATCTTCTATATCAGCCATTTCTATATCTGTTAATGAACTAATTGAAGCTTCAGCTATTTCTTTTGATGTTCTTTTTTTAGATTCCAAACTAATTCCTAATTTCTTTAATTCTTCTATTTGTTCTTTTGTTGGTGGTTTTAAAGTTCCTTGGCCTCTGTATGATCTTGCTATTTCTATTTTCTTTACACCTATCCTTTGAGTTGGATCTAAGCCTATTTTTTCTAGCTCTTTTCTATTTATTCCTGACTTTTTTGCCAATGTTTCTATTGTATCTCTATGTCTTATCTTTGAAACATCTATTTCTATTAATTTCATTTGGTTTAATATATCTATAAATTCCTGTACAGTATTTTTTTCTTCCAAACTAATTCCTAATTTTTTTAATTCCTCTACCTGTTCATTTGTTGGTGTCTTAAAACCACCTTTTCCTCTGTATGCTCTTGATATACTTATTTTCTTTGCTCCTATTTTTTGAGTTGGATCTAAGCTTATTTCCTCTATTTTTTCTTTACTTATATCTGACTTTTTTGCTAATGTTTCTATTGTATCTCTTTGTTTTACATTTGAAACATCTACTCCTATTGATTTCATTTGGTTTAATGTATCTATAAATTCCTGTACACTATCTTTTTCTTCCAAACTAATTCCTAGTTTTTCTAATTCTTCTACCTGTTCATTTGTTGGTGGTTTTAAAGTTCCTTGGCCTCTGTATGCTCTTGCTATTTCTATTTTCTTTACACCTATCCTTTGAGTTGGATCTAAGCCTATTTTTTCTAGCTCTTTTCTATTTATTCCTGACTTTTTTGCCAATGTTTCTATTGTATCTCTATGTCTTATCTTTGAAACATCTATTTCTATTAATTTCATTTGGTTTAATATATCTATAAATTCCTGTACAGTATTTTTTTCTTCCAAACTAATTCCTAATTTTTTTAATTCCTCTACCTGTTCATTTGTTGGTGTCTTAAAACCACCTTTTCCTCTGTATGCTCTTGATATACTTATTTTCTTTGCTCCTATTTTTTGAGTTGGATCTAAGCTTATTTCCTCTATTTTTTCTTTACTTATATCTGACTTTTTTGCTAATGTTTCTATTGTATCTCTACGTACTATCTTTGAAACATCTACTCCTATTGATTTTAGTTGGTTTAATGTATCTATAAATTCCTGTACAGTATCTTTTTCTGCCAAACTAATTCCTAATCTTTTTAATTCCTCTACCTGCTCATTTGTTGGTGGTCTATACTTAGATTTTCCTCTATATGCTTGTGCTATACTAGCTTTATTTCTTCCTATTTTTTGAGTTGAATCTAAGCCTATTTCTTCTAGTTCTTTTCTATTTATCCCTGATTTCTTTGCTAATGTTTCTATTGTATCTAACACTTGTAATTTTGAAACATCTACTCCTATTGATTTCATTTGTTTTAGTGTATTTATCAATTTTTCAACTGCTGTTACATTTTCGATTTCATTTACTTCTTCTTCTAACTCCACAAAGTCTTTTAATAATCCTGTAACTTCAAACAGTCCTGCTTTTTTATCTATAAGACTTCTTTCTTCTTTACCTATATTATTTATAATTTCTAACTTTGATAATTCTATTTGCCATAAATCTATTTGAGTTCCCAGTCTAATTATTTCTTTTACTTCTTCTATTTGTTTTTTATTAAGTCCTTCAAATTCATTTTCTAAATAACCTTTATATTTATCTTGGATTTCTTTTAATATTCTTGCATATCCTGTTTCTTCCCTATCTGTACTATTTATATTAGGTAATATTCCATTATGTGCTTCTGCCCAATTTGTTATCAGATTTAACATTTGTATATCATCTTGCTCTGTAATTTCATCTTCCCAATTTACTTTTATCGTGTTATTTACTAAATCTATTACTACTGGCTTATCTTCATCTTTCGTTGGATTATCTGGGTCTTCTGAATAAATAACTCTTCCTAATTGTTGTAAGTACAGTATTCTAGAATTTTCGTCAAGTGGTCTTAGCCATATTATTCCATCTAGTTTATCTAAATGTAAACCTTCATTTGCTTTATTCATTACTAACATGAATTCTGTTTCTTCTGCATTGCTATTTTGGAATTCTTCTAATCTTTTGGCATTTTCTTTATCTCCATATTCTCCAAGCATTGAATGAAAATTTGGTGTTATATCTGAGTCTTTAAAATATTCTGCTATTTGTTTTTCATAATCTGCAAGTTTATCTTTTCCTTTTTTTCTTCCAATGACATTTCCATCTTCATCTTCTAGTTCATCTACAATTGGTAAAAATACGATATATTTTCCACCTTTTTTCACATTTGCTTGTAATATTTTTGGTATTCCTTCTGCATTTTCTACATTTCTTCTTAAGTTTTCATATTGTGCTAATTTTTCATTTTTCTTTTCTAAGTCTTCTATTTGTTCTATTTTATCCTTTAATCTATCTAAACTTCCATCTTCCTTTAAACTGTATGCACAACTAACAAGTTTAGGATTTACAACTAATCCCATTCTTATCGCATTTGTTAAGCTCATATTCATGGCAATGTGTTTTCCACTTACTGCTTCTTTATTTGTGTATCCTAATCTTTCAGCCATTTCATTTGCCATATTTATACCATCTGCATCTCTTCTTGGTGTAGCTGTTATTCCTAATACTTTTGTACTTTCTGGCTGATTATCTATTAAAGTATTTAATCTATCTCCCCATTCTTTTGCACCTGTTCTATGTAATTCATCTAATACAATAAAATCATAGTCTTGATTTATAATTTCTTGTCCTTCTTTTGAAAGTAAACTTGGATATGTTGCAAATTTTAGGTTTGGAAATACATCTGCTATTATTTCCTCTTTACTTCTTCCGAATCGTATTTACTGGTCCATGTACATATTTTATAATGTAATCTTTCATTTGCTCTAATATCTCATTTTGAGGTGCTAGATATAAAATTTTCTCGTCTTTATGTTTTAGTAATTGTGAAATCGTAACAAAACTTTTTCCTCCACCTGTTGGTAATATTAGTGAGGCAAATCTATTATCCTTTAATATTTCATCTGTCTTTTCATCTGCTGTTTGTTGATATGGTCTTAGTTGTATACCTGTTCCTTTAACATCATAATATCCTAAAAATCTTTCTATTCTTTCAATTGAAAGATCTTGATTTA
>CAMLUB010000035.1 GCA_946486515.1 uncultured Clostridium sp. | reverse complement strand
CCCAAGTTGCCTAGTACCTAATCAAAAAATGTCCAATTTTTTGGGTTCAGTACATTTATAAAAAATATTAATTTTTATACTTTTGAATATAAGAGTTTCATTTCAATATAATGTACAAATCATTAATTTCACATAAAAAAAGCCTATATAACTTCCTTTGTTAACTAAAAAGAACTTTTTCTAGTACTTCATTCATGTGAATATAATTTTCCTCCAATATATATAAATATATATTTTTTATAATAACACCTATTATCCTTGCAACAATAGGGTTGTTATTAGGATACAATCTCATAATTGCCAATTTATTATTATATTCTTTTGATTCAAATCTTTGTCTAAATTTATGTGGAATTTCTTTTTTTATTCTTAGTTCATTTATTTCAATAAATTCTAGTCCAATATTTTTATTTCTATTTCTTATATATTGTAAGTATCAGATGAAAATTCTCTTATTCTTTTTAAGAATTGTATTTGATGTTTATCAACAAAATTTTCTTCATATGTAATATATGAAAAATTCTTTTCTTTTACTCTTCCTTATTCTTAATATTAATTAAATCTGCTACACCACTAGCTCCCATGCAAGCTACAATACACAATACTATTGCTTGCATAAATTCTGACTCAGTTCCTGTAACATAGCAAATTAAACCACTTATTTTTTAATTTTATTATTTGACTTTTTTTATATCTGTGTATAATAAGTATAGTAAATGAATAACCGCAGTTAATGCGGTTACTACTACATATAGTTATAACAACACATTCGCAATATAGCATAGTGAAATGTGTTGTTATTTTTATTCCTTATCTATTTTAGAATTTACACATTTTATGTATAAATAAGTTACTTGATTTTTATTAAATAATCTGCTAATCTATATATAGCTCGTTTGATATTTGTATCAATCGTTAAAAGTGTGAAAAAAGTTGTAGATATCTACGTTGTTCGCACTATAGAATTTTTTTGTCGAACTTTTTGGAGAGCTTGATACAAATTAACTTAAAGATAGCAAAAATTTTGATGAACATAAAATTTTATTTTTTCCTGTACACCCTATGTTGAAAAAGAGGATATATAAGAAGATTGTAAGTACATTATATGTCGACTCAACATAAAAGTTAAATAAAATATCCTGTTACTATACAAATCAAGTTAAAAAACTCCACTATATAAATGGTTTACGCGATTCATTGTAAATGCCGTATTTATGAATTATATTTTTTTATTTTTAATAAATCACTCCATCTGTTTCTTTATAATTTTTAAATACTTCTAAACATTCTTCTCTATCCATTTTTTTCATATGAATTAAGTCAGAATGGTTTCCTTTTAGGTATTCATAAATCATATCATCTCGAAATCCTATCTCTCCAGCATCTTCTTTTGTACAACCATAGTAAACTTCTTTTATATTTGCCCAAATAATTGCTGATAAACACATTGGACAAGGTTCACAAGATGTATATAATATGTAATCTGATAAATCATATGTACTTAATTTTTTACATGCTTCTCTAATAGCAACAATTTCTGCATGTGCTGTTGGATCATTGTTTTTTATTACTTGGTTATTGCCATTTGAAATAATATTTCCTTTTTTATCTATAATAACTGCACCAAATGGTCCACCTTCTCCCCTTTTAATGCCTTCTTCTGCATTTTGTTTTGCGAATTCCATATATTTATCCATATCCCTCAATCCTTTCTTATATTATATTTCCGTATATTTTCTACATTCTCATTTTAATATAAGATTTCTTTTTCGTAAACAGTTTTATCAAAGTTAATCATACTATTTTGTTTTTTATTCGTTATATAGTCGTCATGATTTTCATTTTATTCTCATATATTTTTATGAGGTGTTTGGATTGATTATGAAATCGATACATATAAAAAAGAATTATATCATAAGTATATGTATATCTATGCTAGTACTATTTGTGTTTTTATCTTCCTTTTTCATTTTTTATTTCAGTCAAAAACACTTACAATCTATTGAAGTAAACACTGATAGTGAAGAAGATTATATAAAATGGGTAGATTTTACTGTCCCTTGTAGTGTTCTAAAATTAACTTCTGAATTAGATATCAATTCTCATAATAATCATGAAGATATTACCTATAATTGGATTGAATTATTAGCTTATTTAGCTTGTGTTTATGGTGGGAATTTTAATAACTTTAAATCAAGTGATTTAGATAAAATTGTAGAAAATTTAAAAAATGGCAAAACAATACAAGAACTTACATCTACACTAACCTTTTATGACTATTATTTAGAAGCTTATTCTGCTGTTTTAGGTGGATTTATTGGAAATTATTCTATTGAAACAATGAATAAAAATAATGAAAAAGTTTATGAAAATCGATATGGATTAAAGGCTTTTTTACCTATTGCTAAAAACTACTATTTTACACATTACAAAGATTTTGGAAATTCTAGATCTTATGGATTTAAACGAACACATTTAGGAAATGATTTAATGGGAAGTATCGGAACACCTATTATAGCAGTGGAATCTGGCATAGTTGAACAACTTGGTTGGAATCAATATGGTGGTTGGCGTGTCGGGATTAGAAGTTTTGATGGGAAACGATATTACTATTATGCTCATCTACGAAAAGATCACCCTTATGTAGAAGGATTAGAAAAAGGCGATACTATAAAAGCTGGTGATGTTATTGGATATTTAGGAATGACAGGATATAGCATAAAAGAAAATGTAAATAATATAAATGTTGCTCATTTACATTTTGGTATGCAACTAATTTTTGATGAATCACAAGTAGATAGTCCTAATGAAATTTGGATAGATGTTTATGAAATCATTGAATTTTTAAAAACTAACACATCCGAAGTTTATCTTTCAAATGAAGTAACAACAGATTATTCTAGAAAATATGATTTAATGGAAGAATTTTTAACAGAGTAAAACAATGATTTTGGGGATTTGGGGGACGGAGCGATGATTTTGGGGACGGAGCGAAAAATCATCATTTATTCTGTAAGAGATTTTATTTAAAAATTTTTATATAAATGATGATTTTTCGCTCCGTCCCCAAAATCACCCAAAATCATCGCTCCGTCCCCAAAATCCCCAAAATCACTTTTTTACTTTCCTAATTTCACAACAATTTCTTTTTTTATCTTTCCTCTATTGATTTTTAATGTAACTTCATCATTTGGTTTCTTCGTATAAATGTATTCTCTTAGGTCATTCATCGTTTCTAGTCCTACATCATCTATTTGTGTAATGATATCCCCTTCTTTTATTCCTGCAGTATCTGAGGGGCCATTTTTTGTTGCTTCTGTTACATAAATTCCTTCTTGAAAACTGGTACTCATTCCTGTTTTTAAATATGGTATTACTTCTGTATCATAGGCATATATTCCAATTTTAGCTTCTTGAAAATCTCCTGTGTTTTGATAACTTTCAATGATTGGTTTTACAATATTAATGGGTATAGCAAATCCAATTCCTTCTGCTGAAGATATTTTAACTGTATTAATTCCAATAACTTGTCCATTCGGATAAATTAATGGTCCTCCACTATTTCCTGGATTAATTGTTGCATCTGTTTGTATTAAATCTGTCATATATGATACAGTATCCTCTTCTTCTAATTTAATGGTTCTATTTTTTGCACTAATAATTCCGGAAGTAACTGTTCTTCTAAATTCAAATCCAATTGGATTTCCAATAGCATACACGGTTTCTCCTATTTTGATATTGTCTGAATCTCCCAATGTCACATATTTCAAGTTACTTGCCTCTATTTTTACAATCGATAAATCGATATTCGAGTCACTCCATACGACTGTTCCCTTATAATTGTTTCCATTTTCTAATGTCACATAACATTTACTATATTTACTACCTGTCACATGCTCATTACTTAAAATATATCCATTTTCTGTCACAATGACACCTGTTCCCAAACCTAATTGACTTTCTGTATTACTTGAAAAAATAGAATCTCCTGCATTTTTTAATTTTGATATTCCCACAACACTCTCTACTGTTTCTTCTATCACATCTGCCACATTTTTGCTTTCTTCTTCTACTTTTTCCACAGTTTGTTCCTCTACTGTGGATTGTGTCTTTTCCGCAGTATAATTTGCATCATAAATTTCTATATGATTATATGTAACATATATATAAAATCCTAATAACCATATAATTAATAAAACAATAGTAGTCATCACAATTTTTTTACCACTACTTTTTTTCTTGGCTCTTCTCAACAAAATCACCTCAAAAATAGTATTCACCATATTTTCAATTTTAGTCAAAATAAAAAGGGATTTTGGGGTCGGACTCATTTTTCCCTTTTTTTAATTTTAGAAATAGAAAAAATATAGAATATAAAATCATTACACAATTTTGTATAAGCTAAATTTTCATAGAAATTCTAAAAGAAAAAAATACGCCTCTCTCATTGTTGCTATAAATCATAAGCAAAATGAGCTTTCCTCATTTTTTCCTTAAAGAATTTCTAATTTCAAATTTAGATACGCAAAATCGTTTCATTTTTTTATATTCTATATTTTTTCATTCTTAATTTTTGAAAAAGGGAAAAATGAGTCCGTCCCCAAAATCCCTTTTTCACTCTTAAACTCTTTTTAATTCCTCATAGCGTTTTACTTTTTGTGTTGTTGTTTTTATTAATGGTTCTGTTGTTATGGTAATTTGTTTTATATGTTTAAATACTGGCAATTGTTTATTAATTTCTTTTACTTCTTTCCAAATATCATCTTTATACTCTTTTTCTGTTTTCTCTCCTAACTTTTCCTTTATGATATCTTTATCATATACGATTTTAGCACATAACATCGTATCTGTTTTATCTTTTTCTCTTTGATACACTAAAGACTCTGTCACATAAGGAAGTTTATTTATCAAAAATTCGATTTCTTGTGGATATACATTTTTTCCATTTCTGAGAACAATGATATCTTTTTTTCTACCTGTTACATAGATAAATCCATCTTCTGTCATATACCCATAATCTCCTGTTCTAAACCACCCATCTACAAATGCTTTTTGATTTTCTTCTTCATTATGATAATATCCCATCATGACACTTGGACCTTTTACTAAAATCTCTCCTTCTCCATTTTCATCTGGATGATCGATTTTTACATTTAGACTCGGCAAAGCTAGTCCTACAGATCCTGGTCTTTTTTCTTTGTCTGATTCTGCTGCAATAACTGGTGATGTTTCTGTTAAACCATATCCTTGTACTAATGCAATTCCAAAATTGTTAAATGCTACAATGGTTTCTTTATCCATAGGCGCTGAGCCATATAATACTAATCGAATATTTCCACCTAAATTATCTAATATTTGTTTAAAAATAACTTTTCTTAAATCTATTTTACATTTTAAAAGTCCATTAGATATTTTTATCATTCGATTAATTAATTTATCTTTTCCTTGATCATGAATCGCTTTTTGAATCTTTTTATACATGGTTTCTAATACCAATGGAACCGCTACAAATACAGAAACTTTATACTCTGCCAAATTTTTTTGAATATATTTTAATCCATCACAAAAAGCTACTGTACATCCACTATAAAATCCATAAAGAAATGTTACCGTACATTCAAATGTATGATGGATTGGTAAAAAAGAAAGCAATGTATCTGTTGGATATAACTTCACCCACGAAGCAAAATCTGATAAATTGGCACATATATTTTTTTGAGATAGCATAACGGCTTTTGGGAGATTGGTGGTTCCTGATGTAAATAACATGATTGACATTTTTTCAGGATTGATTTCTACTTTCTCATAACGGTCATCCCCATTTTTTACTCGTTCTTCTCCTTTTTGTAATAACTGTGAAAAATTCTCTACATCATTATCTTTTATTTCATCCATACAAATCAGCATTTGTAAGTTGACATTTGTATTGTTCTTAAGTTTTTTCATAACCTCTACATATTTTTTATCAAATATGGCTACTTCTGCCTCACTTCTTGTTACCAAGTTTTCTATTTCGTTGTCTGGAAGTGCTTTATCTAAAGGAACAATAATCATATTTCCACTTGTGACTGCTAAATAAGTCACACACCATTCATATCGATTATTTCCAATGACAATAATTTTTTTCTTTTCTAGTCCTTTATTTAATAACTCTGTTGCAAATGCTTTTATGTCTTTTCCTACTTGTCCATATGTTTTTTCTACATATTCTACATGTTTTAAATCTCCGTTTTTCTTATATTTATAGGCTACTTTATCTGCATAATTTTTAACAGAATATTCTATCATCTCCCTATAATTTTTTATGATTCTTGGCTCATACACCTTTCTATTTTCATTATCTCCCATACGCTCCCTCCTATCTATGCCTATTGTATATCTATTTTTCTTCTTTTTCAATATAAGGCAACATTTAAATTTTGAAATTTTTACAAACAAGGTGGTATGTATTTTTTTTTGAATTCATTGACGAATGTGCCGTGGAATAATTGTATAAATTCTTAGTTTTGAATAAATGAGGAAGCGCGAGCAGCGAGAGTCTCCTTTATTTAAAGCTTAGAAGTTATAAACTTAGAACAATAGCGGGCTTTCCTAAACATTTTTTCTGTTCATAATATTTCAAAGCCCGCGTCATTGTTCGTGTGCCAAATTTTGTAAAAAAAATTTGTGTGCAATGTTTTACTTATAGGAAATGCAATTTCCTATAAGCAAGCCGAGGAAATAATTCAAAAATAATACATACCACCTTGCTTGTGAAAATTTCAAAACTAAAAAGATAACATCATTTTCTATCTCATCGTTTCACTTGGTAACAAATTATCTAATATAACGACAAGATTTTACAATATTTAGTTGATTTTTTTTTTACAGAATTATATAATTGTTCATGATAAATGTATTTAAAATCGCGGAGGACAAAATGTTAGAAAATGATATTTATGAATTAACAAGTTCACAAAAGAATATTTGGGATACAGAACTATTTTTCAGTAATTCAAATCTTAACAACATTGGTGGTTATGTATTAATCAAAGATAAAGTTAATTTTTCTCTTTTAGAAAAAGCTTTAACTTTATACGCACAAAAAAACGATTCTTTACATTTAAAATTGAAATTAATAAATGGTACACCTTATCAATATATAGAAGATTTTTCTGATATATCTATTGATTTGGTTTCTTTAAAAGACTTAAATGAAGTAACAGAATTTAATAAAAAAATTGTAGAAAAACCATTTATTCTTTTTCATTCTTTTCTATTTTCTTTTACCATGTTTCAACTACCAGATGGTACAGGTGGATTTAATGCCACTTTACATCATTTAATTTCTGATGCATGGAATATGAGTTTATTAATCAATGAAGTTATGGGCTTTTATTCTTCACTTCTAAAAAATGAGAAAATAGATGATTCGAAATTCCCTTCTTACATTGATTATATTCATTCACAAGAAAATTATCTATCTTCATCTCGTTATCAAAAAGATGAAACATTTTGGCATACACTTTTTGATAATGACTTTGATGTTTGTTATATTTCTAATAAAAATAAACATGAATTAGATACAAGAGCAAAAAGAAAAACATTTCAGTTATCTAATGATATATATACAAAAATTTTAGATTTATGTAAAAACTCAAATTGCTCTATATATACATTTTTTATGGCAATTTATTCTTTATATTTGTCTAAAATGAACCATGCCACTTCTCCTATTGTTGGTACACCTGTTTTAAATAGAAGTGGTGTAAAAGAAAAACATACATCTGGTATGTTTATTAGTACCATTCCGTTTAAAGTAGATATTGATAAGACACAACCTTTTTCTGAATTTCTAAAAACAGTAGCTGGTATGCAAATGTCTATCTTTAAACACCAAAAATATCCTTATGATAAATTACTAAAATATATTAAGAAAAAACACAATCTTACAGAAAGTCCTTATGATTTGGTGCTTTCTTATCAAAATGCAAGAGATGAAAGTAAATCTTCTGATGTACATTATTATTCAAAATGGATAGAAAGCGGTCACATCCTAGATTCCTTAGAAGTTCATTTCTATGACATGGACAATACAGGAACATTAGATATTTTCTATGATTACCAAATCAATAAATTTAATGAAGAAGAAATTTCTCATATGCATTCCCGTATTTTGTCTATGGTAGATTTTGTTTTACAAAATCCAGATATACCTTTATCAAGTGTAGAAATTACAGATAAAGAAGAAAAGCAATTAATTTTAAAAGATTTCAACCATACAGATTTAGATTATGATAAAAATGAAAGTATTTTACATGTATTCAAAAAACAAGTAGAAAAAAACGCTTCTTCTTTGGCTTTGGTTTTTGAGGATACAACATATACCTATAAAGAATTAGATCTATTGTCTAATCAATTAGCCAATTATCTATTATCTTTAAACTTACCTAAAAATAGTGTGATTGGTATTATGCTAAATCGTTCTGCCAACACCATTATTTCTATGCTAGCTATATTAAAAGCCAACATGGCATATATGCTAATCGAAAAAGATTTACCTAGTGATAGAATTCAATATATGCTTACAAATGCAAAATCTCCTTTATTACTTACAGCCTACGATGTTAATTATATAGATTTTGCAAACACCGTATATTTAGACACATTAAATTGGGACGAACTATCTAGCCAAGAGATCCCAATCCAAGATAAACCTACAGATTATTTATCTGTTGTATATACTTCTGGTTCTACTGGATTACCAAAAGGGGTTTTAATCAAAAGATTTAGTATGATTAATCTGGTAAATGGCTACAGATATTCTATGCATACAGACTCACTTTCTCATTTTTTAAGTATCTGTTCTGTCGCATTTGATATGTTTGCAGCTGAAGTTTGGATTGCTCTATTATCTGGTAAAAAACTAATATTGGCTAATGAAGAACAATCTAAAAACCCAATTCCTATGAGTAAATTAATTAACAAAGAAAAATGTGAATTTATGCTAATTACCTCTTCTAAAATGGATTTATTACTTTCAAACAACACGACATCTGCTTGTTTGAAACATTTAAAAGCAATCCAATTAGGAGGAGAAGTTCTAGACCCTAAATTCTTTGATAAAGTTTCACAATTTACAAATGCAAAAATATATAATGGATATGGTCCAAGCGAGACCACTTCTTGTTGTACTTGCAAATATATTTCCAATTCTCAAGACATTAATTTAGGAAAACCTCTACCAAATGTACAAATTTATATTTGTAATGAAGACCTAAATTTATGTCCTATTGATATTATTGGCGAATTATGTATTACTGGTGATGGTGTTTCTTTAGGATATATCAATAATCCAGAATTAACCAATAAGAAATTTGTAAAAAATCCTTTTGGAAAAGGACTTTTATATAAAACTGGTGATTTAGCAAAATGGAATGCTAATGGTGATATTATATATATCGGTAGAAATGATTTTCAAATAAAAATTAGAGGTTTACGAATTGAACTAGAAGAAATCAATAATGCAATAAAAGCTCTACCTGATGTTCATAATAGTGTAACAATTGTAAGAAAAATCCGTAACATTGATACAATTTGTAGTTTTATTGTTTCTTCACAAAAAGATGCTACAGAGATTAAAAATTCACTTGCTAAACGCTTACCTCATTACATGATACCTAGTCATATTGTGTTTATGGAAGCATTACCATTAACAGTTAATGGTAAAATCGATATAAAAAAATTACCAGAAATAGTCGTAGATGATGTCTATATAGCTCCAAAAACAGAATTAGAAAAAACATTGGCTTCTGTTTTCGAAGAATTTTTAAGTGTTGAAAACATCAGTATTGATAGTAACTTTTTTGAATTAGGTGGAGATTCTTTAATTGCCATCAAAATCATTACAAAATTAAGTTCTGATTTTGATATCAATCTAGGAATAAAGGATATTTTCTCTTACCCAACCATTGCTTCTCTAAGTCATTATATAGAAGCTCGTTCTTCTGAAAATATATCTATTCCTGTATCTAAGGCAAAAGCTTCTGAGGCTTATCCTTTAACATCTGCACAAAAAAGAATCTTTTATACTGTTCAAAAAGATCCATCTTCTCTTATGTATAATACACCTGGAGGTATTCTTTTTGATGCTGTACCAAATATAAAGAAATTAGAAACATCTATTAATCAATTAATTGCATCTCATGATGCTTTAAGAACTTATTTTGTTATTGAAGATGATGATGTGAAACAAAAAATATTACCAAAATATAAAATAAAACTGGAAGTTTTAGATGACGAATATAGTCATTTAGATACTCTATTTAATGAATTTTTAAAACCTTTTGATTTACATACAGCGCCCTTATTTAGAGTTCAACTGGTAAAATTTGATAATGGTAAATCTATCTTATTTACAGATTTTCACCATATCATTTGTGATGGAATTTCAATTAGCACTTTTACAGATGAACTTTGCAAATTATATAATGGAAAAGAAATTACTATAGATGAATTTGATTATAAGGACTACACTGTATATGAAGAAAACTATTTTAATAGCAAACTTTATCAATCTGATAAAGACTATTGGAATACTAAATTTGCTTCTGACATACCTGTCTTAAACATGCCAACAACATATCCAAGACCTTCTACCTATTTTAATATAGGTGAACATTAGCAAAGTTATATTGTAGATATTGATAAAATATCTACCTTATGCATTGAA